>NZ_VOYE01000023.1:0-40013 GCF_013420765.1 Acinetobacter sp. YH01009
ACGTCCTAAGTCTTCAAGTTTGGTGATAGAGGATACTTTTTTGATGGTCATTTTGTTTTTGGTGTGAAGTGTTTGGATTGATTGTATGTTTAAAATTTTGAAAATTAAATATTTACCTCTCCCTAACCCTCTCCTTAAAGGAGAGGGAACTTCCAATACTAAATTTATAACGGCAAATAATTTGTAATGAGAGCTCCTTCTCCCATTGGGAGAAGGCGAGGGATGAGGGTAGAAGTCACGCATAAAGAAGGACATTGAAAGCTGAATGCATCCTAAGTCTTCGAGTTTAGCGATAGAAATTACTTTTTGTTAATCATATTGTTTAGGATGGTTTGATAAATAAGCCATTTTTTGAAAAATAGTGTTCTGAAAGTATGTGCATCTAGCTATGGTGTGAAATATTTTTGTAACTATATAATTTTTTGATGTTTAATACTCTTTATTATTTTTCAAAGATAAATTTTCATGGATAGAAAGCTTTTAATTTTTGGTAATGGCTTAGGAATGGCTATTGATCACAACCATTATTCTTTAACAAATGCATTGAATACTGTATGGAGTGATGATGCTCTATGGAATGACACAGTACATCGTGATCTTATCCAAAATTGTATACCTTCGGGTCAGTGCCCAGTATCTGAGGAGGAGTTAGATAAATTATATCTAGTTTCAACATCTTGTGATTATCTGAATGATTATCCTAACACTGTAAATGGTGAACATTGGTTATCAAATTATGGGCAGGAATTTACAGAGGCAACTCAGGAATATATTCATACTGTAGCCTCTCATCTATTTGATTCTACAAATACACTACCAATTACATTCAAAACAGCCTTAATTGATTTTGTACGTACTACAAAATCGCATGTTGCAACGTTAAATTATGATAAATTGCTTTATGAAGCATTTATTGATGCGGGTATTTGTAGTGGATTTTCAGGTCAATTAGTTGATGGATTTACAAATAGTGGCTTTGATAGTTCTAATTTAGTTCGTCGTTATGGGCGAAGCTTTGGATACTATATGCATCTTCATGGGTGCCCATTATTTCGAGATGTAAACGGTGTAACTTATAAGCTATCGACTTCTCAGATTTCATCTGGAAATATTTTTGGAAGTAAACATATTGTTTTAACACATATCCCACATAAACCAAGTGTGATTACTGCATCAGAAATTTTATCAACTTATTGGAGTTATTTAATTTTCTCCTTGAGTGAGGTAGATGAAATTATTTTATTTGGTTATTCAGGTTGTGATACTCATTTGAATAAAATTTTAAAAGTTCATGCAAATTCAAAAAATAAAACAATTGTCGAATGGAATGGTGATGGTCAAACAGATCAGCAGCGGCAACAATTTTGGGATGGCGAGCTAGGTGCTAATGTAACCTTACAAAGAATGCCTGATATTACTCAATTTACATCGTGGTAATAAAGAAAACCCGCTCTAAAGCGGGTTTTTTATTCCAAAATTAATCAGATCAACCAATCAATTTCTTCATCAATTCATTCACTTGAGCAGGGTTGGCTTTACCTTTCGCTGCTTTCATCACTTGACCAACAAGACCGTTAAAAGCTTTCTCTTTACCAGATTTATACTCTTCAACCATCTTCTCGTTAGCAGCAAGTACGTCTTTAATAATCGCTTCAATCGCGCCTGTATCAGTTTCCTGTTTCAAGCCTTTTTCAGCAATAATCTCGTCCGCAGTTTTGCCTTCTTCCCACATAAAGCCGAACACTTGCTTTGCAATCTTACCGTTAATCGTGTTGTCCACAATACGTGCAATCATGCCACCAAGTTTTTCTGCTGTTACAGGAGAGTCAGCAAGTTCTAGGCTCGCTTTGTTTAAAGCCCCTGAGAATTCGCCCATGACCCAGTTAGCAGCCACTTTACCTTGCGCAGCACCGCCAGCAGCTTTTACCACGTCTTCATAAAACTCAGACATTTCACGAGTTAGTGTAAGCACATGAGCATCGTACTCAGTCACACCAAAGTCAGCTACAAAACGCTCACGACGTGCAGCAGGCAGCTCAGGAAGGGCAGCACGAGCTGCTTCAATTTGTGCATCTGCAATCACAACAGGCAACAAGTCAGGGTCAGGGAAGTAGCGGTAATCGTTCGCTTCTTCTTTCGAACGCATTGAACGCGTTTCCATCTTCACAGGGTCGAATAAACGTGTTTCTTGGTCAATGGTGCCATCCCATTCTAGGATTTCCATTTGACGTTCAATTTCAACATTGATCGCTTGTTCAATGAAACGGAAAGAGTTCAAGTTTTTCAACTCACAACGCGTACCAAACGGTTGACCCGGACGACGTAAAGACACGTTACAGTCTGCACGGAACGAACCTTCTGCCATGTTACCGTCAGAAATGCCTAACCAACGAACAAGCGTGTGAATCGCTTTAATGTAGGCAACCGCCTCTTCAACCGAACGCATATCGGGTTCAGATACGATTTCAAGCAGCGGTGTACCAGCACGGTTTAAATCGATACCAGATTGACCTTCAAATTGGTCATGGATCGATTTACCTGCATCTTCTTCAAGGTGCGCACGTGTTACGCCAATGCGCTTAACCGTACCATCTTCAAGTTGAATGTCGATATGACCCAAGCCCACAATCGGGTTGTCCATTTGGCTGATTTGGTAGCCTTTTGGAGAGTCAGGGTAGAAATAGTTTTTACGTGCAAATACAGAAGCTTGGTCGATGTAAGCATCGATACCCAAACCAAAGCGAATTGCAAGATCAACCACTTCTTTGTTGAGTACAGGCAATACGCCCGGCATTGCAAGGTCAACTAGGCTCGCTTGTGTATTTGGGTCTTGACCAAATGTGGTAGATGAGCCTGAGAAAATTTTAGTATTGGTCGCAAGCTGAGTGTGAATCTCAATACCAATCACCACTTCCCAACCATCAATCAGGTTAGATTTTGGTTTAGCAGCGTTTTTAGCCATTATGCATTCTCCTCAGCAATTGCAGCGCGTTGTGTATGCCAATCCGTTGCTTGTTGGTACTGATGCACCACAGACAACAATTGAGACTCTGACCAGTAATTACCAATCAGCTGTAAGCCAACAGGCAAATTGTCTTTGTCAAAACCAACAGGCGCGTTAATCGCAGGCAGACCTGCCAAGTTCACTGCGATGGTGTAGATGTCACCTAAGTACATTTCTACAGGAGACAGGTTTGCACCAATCTTATATGCAGTTGTCGGTGCAGCAGGGGCAGCAATCACGTCTACAGATTCAAATGCTTTTAAGAAGTCTTGTTGAATTAAACGACGTACTTTTTGTGCTTTCACATAATAAGCATCGTAGTAACCCGCAGAAAGCGCGTATGTACCAATCAGGATACGTTGCTGAACTTCTTTACCAAAACCTTCAGAACGTGAACGTTTGTACAAGTCCATTAAGTCCACAGGATTTTCACAGCGGTAACCATAACGTACACCATCAAAACGCTGTAAGTTTGAAGATGCTTCAGCAGGAGCAATCAGGTAATACGTTGGAACATAGGCATCAGTCATGGTCAAATCAATCTCAACCAAGATTGCGCCCATTTCTTCAAGCTTTTTCAGTGACTCTTCAACGCGTGCTTTTACGTCTGCATCTAAACCAGCAACGTTAAAGTACTGTTTAGGAATACCAATGCGTAAGCCTTTTATTGAAGTGCTGTTGAGGTTCGCTACATAGTTATCGACGTCTTTTTCAACCGAAGTTGAATCTTTCGCGTCATGACCTGCCATCACGTTCATGAGGTAAGCACAGTCTTCAGCCGAACGTGCCATTGGGCCGCCTTGGTCTAAAGATGATGCATACGCGATCATACCGAAACGAGAAACACGACCGTAAGTCGGTTTAAGACCAGTCAAACCACAGAAAGACGCAGGCTGACGGATTGAACCGCCTGTATCTGTACCTGTTGCGAAAGGCGCAAGATCAGCCGCTACTGCAGCCGCAGAACCGCCTGAAGAACCACCGGGAACATGGTTTAAGTTCCAAGGGTTCGCAGTCGCGCCGTAGAATGAGTTTTCACTTGTTGAACCCATGGCGAATTCATCCATGTTCACTTTACCTAAAGTGACAAGGCCCGCAGCTTTACCTTTCGCTACAACGGTCGCGTCGTAAGGAGAGATAAAATTGTCCAGCATTTTAGAACCAGCAGTGGTTTTAATGCCTTGGGTACAGAAAATATCTTTATGCGCAATTGGTACACCGGTCAACGCAGTTGCATTGCCTGCTTTAATTGCAGCATCAGCCGCATCTGCTTGCGCAAGTGCTTGTTCAGCTGTCACGGTCACGTATGACTTGACTTGAGCATCGATTTTTTCAATGCGTTTTAAATAGTGTTCAGTCAATTCGCGTGAAGAAAATTTAGCGCCAGCCAAACCTTCAGACAATTCACGAATTGATAAGCGATGTAAATCTGTCATGAGAAATATTTCTTTACGTTTAATTTGAAAAAATGTTGATCTGAATAAAAATTATTCAATCACACGCGGAACAAGGTACAAGCCATCCTGTACGGCAGGAGCAACTGCTTGATATGCTTCGCGATGATTGGTCTCAGATACCACGTCTTCACGTAAGGGCTGTGGATTGTCGAATGGACTTTTTAGTGGTTCAACACCGTCAGTATCGATGCCTTTCAGGGTTTCCATCATGCCTAAAATTTTATTTAAACTTTGAGCATAGTCGGCAGATTGCGCTTCATCTAGCGACAATCGAGCCAGATGGGCAATCGCTGAAACTGTTTGTGCATTTAGATCTGCAGAATGCTGTGCATCCGATGTAGACATAACATTACCTAATCAGTATTAAAAAAATTCAAAATATCGTGGCTTATAATAAGCGATTGACTTGTTCAAATCATCACATTTAGTTAAAGTTGCCACCTTGCGTCCATATAAAAGTTTAACTGAGAACGTCCCCGTGATTCTAAAACGACTAATTGGCTTGTTTTCGCCGGATCTTGCCATTGATTTAGGCACTGCAAATACACTTATTTATGCGCCAGGACGAGGCATTATATTAAATGAACCGACGGTGGTGGCAATTCGCCACAGTGGTTCACAAAAAATCGTTGCCGCAGTAGGTCTTGACGCGAAGCAAATGCTAGGTCGTACACCTGCAAATATTTCTGCGATTCGCCCAATGAAAGATGGTGTGATTGCAGATTTTGAAGTCACTGAAACGATGTTGAATCAATTCATTGGCAAAGTGCACGAAAAACGTTTGTTCCCACCTGCACCGCGTGTCGTGGTGTGTGTGCCATGTAAATCGACGTTGGTGGAACGCCGTGCAATCCGTGAAGCTGTATACAATGCAGGTGCACGTGAAGTTCGCTTAATTGAAGAGCCAATGGCTGCTGCAATTGGTGCAGGTATGCCTGTTGAGCAAGCTTGTGGTTCGATGGTTGTCGATGTTGGTGGTGGTACAACTGAAATCGCGATCATTTCACTTCAAGGTTGTGTCTATGCAGACTCACTACGTATCGGTGGTGATGTATTTGATGAACAAATCATTAATTACGTGCGTAAAGCACATGGTTGTGTGATTGGTGAAACCACTGCAGAAAACATCAAAAAAGAAGTTGGTATGGCGCTTCCAGAAGAAGGTGCAAAACCTTTGGAAATCGAAGTCCGTGGTCGGAACTTGGCTGAAGGTGTACCTCGTGCGATTACCGTAACTTCTGATGAAGTGACTCAAGCGATTTCTGATCCACTGCAAAACATTGTGGCTGCGGTTAAATCTGCACTAGAGCAAACGCCACCTGAGTTGTCTTCAGACATCGCAGAACGCGGTATTGTGTTGACTGGTGGCGGTGCATTACTTCGCAATCTTGATAAGCTTCTTGCAAAAGAAACAGGTCTTCCTGTCGTGGTTGCAGAAGATCCACTATCATGTGTTACACGTGGTGGTGGTAAGGTTCTCGAATTCTTCGATAACCCAAATCATGACATGTTATTTGTAGGCTAAGAAAAGGACTCGGCGGGTGCAAACGCAACTGTTTTCAAGACAACCGCCATCTTTTCGCTCATTTATCATTGCGGTGATTACATGCTTGGTGGTGCTTTTCTTTGATTGGCGCATGCCACATGTAATTCAACCGGCCAGAGACGTCTTGTATGCGGCATATAATCCAATTTATGCCCTTGCAAGCTATCCAGTGTTATCGCGAGAATGGCTGAATCAACAAACCAAGTCTGAAGCTCAATTACGTCGTGAAAATACCGCGATGCAAGCAGAGTTAATTCAGGCTCAAGTCCGTTTACAGAAACTTTCTGAACTTTCTGCTGAAAATACTCGACTACGTGGACTACTCGATACACCACTCATCATTGATGGTCGTATGGAGATTGCCGAAGTCATTGGTACTGATGCTGATCCCTTACGTCATATTATTGTGATTAACCGTGGAGCCAGCAGTCAGCTTAAAGTGGGACAAACTGTACTCGATGACAAGGGCATTATGGGGCAAATTATCAATGTTTACCCGCATAGTAGCCGTGTCATGTTGCTCTCAGACAAAGAGCACTCTTTATCCGTGCGTATGGAGCATACAGGTATGCGCGCAATCGTTACGGGTACAGGTGACTTAGGTCGACTTAAGATGGAATACGTGCCAACCAGTGCGAATATCAAAGTCGGTGAAAAAGTCTATAGCTCAGGGCTAGGGGCACATTTCCCAGCAGGATATTTGGTGGGGACAGTCTCGAAAGTCAGTCGTCACAATAGTGGTGAATTTGCCCAAATTGATATCAATCCTGCTGCCCAATTGGCAGGTGGTCATCATGTGGTTGTGCTATTTTCCGATTCTTTAGCGATGGAGCAACCGCATGTCACTCGCTAAGCTTAGTCGTCATACAGAGCGCGACCCATTATTTCCGATTATCTTTTCCATCATTTTGGCATCCGTGCTGATGGTGTATCCGCTTTCTTATGACCTATCGGGTTGGCGCCCATTATTCATGATGATGATCATGCTATTTTGGGTCCTCTGTCAGCCGACATGGTGCGGTGTTTGGTTTGCATTTGCCACAGGTCTCTTTACGGACTTATTGACTGATGCGCCATTTGGCATGAACGCACTGAGTTTTGTGGTCATTGCATTTGTGACACGCTTTTTGACCCGTGAACGTCGTATCCTCACATTTGGTAATTTATGGATTATTGCTGCAATGGCAATTTTCGCGCATTTACTGTTTGTGTGGATTGTTCAAGTGATGGGTGGGGCACAGTTTTCATTTGCTCGCCATTGGCAGCCAATTGTTACTAGCTTACTCATTTGGCCAATCATGTATTACTTCCTGAGAAAATGGCGCATATAATTTTAGCTTCGAGTTCTCCTCGACGACGCGAACTTTTGCAACAATTGGGTCTGGAATTTGACATTTTCAGTCCAGATATTGATGAGTCCGTGTTGGAAGGAGAACCTGTAGCGGATTATGTAGAGCGTTTAGCACGTACCAAAGCTTGCGCAGTACAACAACAATTCCCTGATGCTATCGTTATTGCCGCCGATACCAGTTTAGGCGTTGATGAGCACATTTTAGGAAAACCAGCGTCGAAAGCACATGCTTTTTCTATGTGGGAAATGATCTCTGGACGAAAACATGATGTGTTTTCAGGTGTTTGTGTCAGTACAAAAGATCAAATATACAGTATAGTAGTGCGTACACAGGTTGAATTTCAAACGCTGAGTCTAGCTGACATGGAAAGCTATTGGGCAACAGGTGAACCAATCGGCAAGGCGGGAGCCTACGCCATTCAAGGAATTGCTGCGCGCTATATTCCTTGTATTGAAGGGAGCTATAGCAATGTCGTTGGGCTGCCTTTGCATGAAACCGTACAGTTATTACAGACAGTTAAGGCATTAAATTAACTGCTGCAACACAAGAATTTTTATAATGTTTTGAGTTTTGATATGTCTGACGAGTTGTTGATTAACGTCACACCGATGGAATGTCGGGTGGCGTTGATTCAAAACGGTACGGTCAATGAATTATTTGTTGAACGCACCGTGAAGCGTGGGTTAGTGGGCAATATTTATAAAGGGAAAGTTGTTCGTGTGCTTCCGGGTATGCAGGCTGCTTTTATTGATATTGGGTTGTCGAGAACGGCTTTTTTACATATCAATGATATGGTCTGGCAGCGCAATCAACCGACCCCGAACGTTTTTGAGCTGTTACAACCGGGACAAGTACTCACCGTACAAGTCATGAAAGATATGTTGGGTACCAAAGGTGCACGACTTTCTACTGATCTTTCTATTCCTTCCCGTTACCTCGTTTTAATGCCATATGGCAGTCATACCGGTGTTTCACAGCGCATTGAGTCTGAAGAAGAACGTGATCGCTTGCGTAGCATGATTGAACGCATTCAAAAGGAACACAATTTACCGGGTTCAGTCATCGTTCGTACTGCTGCTGAAGGTATTCCTGAATGTGAAATTGCGCAGGACATGGCTTATTTAGCAAAACTGTGGGAATACATACAACGTAAACAACGCAGTATTGTTGTGCCATCTTTGATTTTTGAAGAGCTGCCTTTACCGCAACGCGTCATCCGTGATTTAGCCAACGAAGAAACGTCTAAAATTCAGGTCGACTCACGCGAAGTACATGGCAAATTGCAAGAGTTTGTCCAAGAATTTGTACCGAGTATGCAAAATCGCTTACTGCATTATCCAGGTGAGCGTCCAATTTTTGACTTGTACAATGTCGAAGAAGATATTCAGAAAGCCTTACAGACACGTGTAGCACTTAAGTCTGGCGGTTATCTGATGATCGATCAAACTGAAGCGATGACCACGATTGATGTCAATACTGGCTCCTACGTCGGTGGTCGTTCGCTTGAAGACACTGTGTTTAAAACCAATATGGAAGCCACACAGGTCATTGCACGTCAGCTCCGACTACGTAACTTGGGCGGGATTATCATTATTGACTTCATTGATATGCAAGAAGCACATCATCGAGAAGAAGTGATGAGCCAGTTTGAGAAAATGCTCGAGCGCGATCATGCTAAAACCAAGATCACTCAAGTGTCTGAGCTGGGTTTGGTGGAAATGACCCGTAAACGCACCCGTGAATCTCTGGAGCATCTGCTTTGTGATTCTTGCCCGACCTGTCAGGGGCGTGGTTATGTGAAAACGGCTGAAACAGTTTGCTATGAAATTTTCCGTGAAATCTTGAGATATGCACGTGCTTATGAATCACAAAGTGGTTTCACTGTGGTGGCACATCCGTCGGTGATTGATCGATTGTTAACTGCTGAAGCACCTGCGGTAGCTGATTTAGAGCACTTTATTAGCCGTGTGATCAAGTTCCAAGTGGAAAATTTATATACGCAAGAGCAATACGATATCATTCTGAGTTGAAATTGTAACAGAATATCGTTAAACACTTGTTACAACTGAGATTTTACTTTTGAACTGTTATTTTGAATACTAGACACATCAAATAGCCAAAGCCATTTTCCCGTAATGAACTTGAAAATGGCTTAGCAAAAAGAGGTGTATTATGGGTGTTAGTAAAACAGTAATGAAAAGTGGTCTTAAAACTGTTGTTGAAGCAAAAGCGATCCATTCAGGTTATATCGTGGATGAACGTGGTAATGAAGTTCAAATTACAGCGTCTATGATTCGTTCTGCTTGTCATCAGTTACTTAAACAGTGCCGAGCAATTAAAGCTTAAATATTGAAATATAAATAATGTAATCCAGAGGGTTAAAGTGCTAACGCGCAATTCTAAAATATTTAATGCGCTAAAATTTTATAAATAATGGAAAATAAACTTAATTATCAGTTCGTATCTACAAGTCATAATTAAACAATAGCAACGGATTTGTTCACCTAAATTTTAGCTTATACACATAAATTGCTCCAAAAAATCAATCAAAGTTCAAATACTAAAAACCCGTCTAGATTGTTCAATTTAGACGGGTTTTTATCATTATGTATGGTTCAAGATGCTGATGAATTGATACCAAATCTAGAAACAGGCGGTTAGCTAACCGCCTGTAACTTTGGGGAATCTTGGTTCACAATAGTTTCAAATCGTTGAATTTCTTCTTCCAAATGCGTCAGTAAATTTTGCATTTTTGGCAGCGCATTACGACATGCGGTTAAACCAACTTCAAGCTTATCTAAATAGCTGGTCATGGTGATATTAAGCGCTTGACCATCCAAAACAATAGACGCTGGGTAGAGCGCTTCTAAACGTGCACCATTCCAATATAACGGCTCTTGTGGGCCGGGAACATTCGAAATGACCAAGTTAAAGGCCTGACGTTTTGGCATGAAGCCTGATGCAATATTTAAACCTGCTGCACTGTAGACAAAAGCACTGTAGTTTAAAATTTGATTCGAGTTCATCCGCTTAAAGCGCTCTTTGGCATTGAGCACACTACGACGCACAATCTTCAACCGTTCTAGCGGATCTTCTTTATGGGTTCCAAGATTGGCCAAAATCATGGTAATACGGTTTGACATATCTGAATCATCGGTACGAACTGATGCAGGCACCATGGCAATCAATGGCTTTTTAGGTAAAGCATTTTGTGTAATTAAATATTCACGTAATGCGCCTGAACAAATTGCAAGCACAATATCATTAATTGTTACGCCGAGTGACTTGGCAATATGTGACAAACGTGAAAATTCAAAAGACTGAGCAGCGAAACGACGAGAAGAACTAACCCGTTGGTTTAATATTGAACTCGGCGCTTGGAAACTAGACACATAATCTGGGTTACGCCCCATATCTTTCATTACTGTTTGTGACAGTTCGTACAAAACTCGTGGAGTTGAGTCAAGTTGTCCCTTAATGGTCGATAACAGACCTTTCATACGACTGGATTTAGGCTGTTTCAGGCGTTTTGCACGAGGGCCTTCTACACACCATGGTGGCACAATTCTTTTAGCATCTGGGTCATGCGAAAGTGATTTTTCAACTAAACGCATACCTGCAATGCCATCGACCATCGCGTGGTGGATTTTGAAGTACATCGCAAAACGATTGCCTTCAATGCCTTCAATAATATGGCAAGTCCAAAGCGGTTTCGCACGGTCAATCAGCGCACTGTGTTCTTGAGAAATATAAGTCAAAAGTTCACGAATACGACCGGGATGCGGCAGTGCGATATGGCGGAAGTGATGATCTAAATCAAACTCTTCGTCTTCATCCCAAAAGAAGCCGTTGAGTTTATTGTTAAAAGGAGGAATAGGAATGGATTTTGAATTACGAATATCTGCGACTAAATCTTGAATAAAAGTATCTGGTGCATTGTCAGGGATCTGAAATAAAAATAGACCACCTACGTGCATCGGTTGTTGCCGTTTCTCTAAATTTAAGAATATGAAATCAATAGGATGTAATGGACGCATAGCGTTGATTGCCTCACTGCAATTTCTACAGCTGCTCATGTATGAGTAGCATTGTTAGAATTATTAAATTGTCATTTGCAGTATAGCGTTTTTACGTTGAAATGATACGGAATTATGTGTATCGATGCGTTGAAAAAAACCACTGCTATGCAGTGGTTTTGTGATCTTTATTTTTTCATGTTGCCTGCGTGTAAGCCGCATTCTTTATGGGTTGCATCTTCCCACCACCAGCGACCTTCACGTTCGTGTTGATTCGGTAAAACAGGACGAGTGCATGGCTCACAGCCAATCGAGATAAAGCCTCGTTCGTGTAGTGGATTATATGGAATTTCCATTAGACGGATATAGTTCCATACATCAGCGCTAGACCAGTTTGCCAAAGGATTATATTTAATCAATTGCTTGCCCGGACCTGAAAAACCGGGGTCTGCTTGTACCACAGGAATTTCATTACGTGTGCCAGGGCTTTGGTCCTTACGTTGACCTGTGATCCAGCCATCTAAAGTGGCTAGTTTTTTACGCAAAGGTTGTACTTTTCGGATACCACAGCATTCTTTATGTTCATCTTGATAGAAGCTAAAAAAGCCCTTTTCTGTCACCAGTTTTTGTACCGCATCACTTTTTGGGAAACAGATTTCGATATCAATTTTATAATGTTTACGGACAGTATCTAAAAATTGGTAAGTTTCAGGGTGTAAGCGACCGGTATCTAAACTAAATACACGAAAAGGAATCCCTAAGTTCGATGCAAGATCAATCAGTACAACATCTTCTGCACCAGAAAAGGAAATCGCAACTTCACCTTGCTGGCTAAGCGCAAGTTTCATAATCTCAGAAGGTGATTTATCTGCATATTCAGATGCAAGTGCATCGACAAGGTCAATAGTAGGGATGGTAGTCATGAATGTCCTGGCTATAGGCTTGGAACGTTAAAACCTATATTAATTTATTTCAGAACTATTTTAATGGAAATGCTAAAACACACTTATCACTAAAAAATAGATACTTATGAAAAAAACAGATTTAAAAAAGAACAATGCATTTTTTTATTCTTCCGCTATGATAATGAAAAATTTTTTTCACATAACAGAGGGTAGAGTGCATGGAAGTCGTTTGTTTAGATCTAGAAGGGGTTTTAGTACCTGAAATTTGGATTAATTTTGCGAAAAAAACAGGCATTAAAGAACTTGAAGCAACGACTCGTGACATTCCAGATTACGATGTGTTGATGACTCAGCGTTTAAATATCCTAAAACAACACGGTTTGGGTTTAAACGATATTCAAGACGTAATCGCAGATATGGGGCCATTTGAAGGTGCAAAAGAGTTTGTAGAGTGGGTGCGTACTCATTTTCAATTGATTATTCTTTCAGATACTTTCTATGAGTTTGCACATCCATTAATGCAGCAACTTGGTTGGCCAACGATTTTCTGCCACAAATTAGAAACTGATGAAAATGGTATGATCTCAGCTTATAAGCTTCGTCAACCTGATCAAAAGCGTAAAGCCGTTCAAGCATTGCATGGGTTAAACTTCCGGGTGATTGCAGCAGGTGATTCTTATAACGATACGACGATGCTTGGTGAAGCAGATGCGGGTTTCTTATTTGATGCGCCTGACAATGTGATTGCAGAATTTCCACAATTCCCACCAATTCATGGCTATGCTGCATTAAAAGAAGCGATTCGTAATGCTTCAGTTCGTGATATTCCAGCTTAATTCTGTATAGCTGGTTATAGAAAAGGGCGCTTATGCGCCCTTTCTTGTTTAATGCAAAGCTGTTCTAACAACTTAGAAGCGATAGCCTATTTTCAAACCATAGCCAAGCGCATGGTTATCTTCAAATTCACCTACTGGATTACCACCAGTTTGAGCAGTAGCATCACCTAACCAGAAGTATTTAACACCTGCTTGGATGAAATAGTTTTCAGCAGGACTATATTGACCACCTAGACCAACATTCCAATACCCTTCAACAGGGCCTAAAGTCGTAACAGGGTTGCCAGCACCCGAATCGTAACCTACAGATGCAGAACCAGACCATTTGCTGTTAAATTTATGGCCTACACCAACATTAGCTGACCATTGGTCGTCTGAGTAATCAATAAGATTTTGACGGACATGAGGTGCTGGAATTGAACTTACGTTACCAAGTAAAGTTGGTTTAACCGCAAACTGGCTCCAATGTACCCAACGAACATTGGCAAATGCTAGCGTATCTTTAGCAATACCTGTTTGGAAATCTAAGTTAACTGATTGAGGTGTTGTTGCATCAACAGATGATGTCAGCGCACTTAAAGATGGATACGGTAGAAGCGTAGTTTCATTGGATTTTGTATTATGTTCAATTTCAGAGCGGTAGGTAATAGCCGCTTTTAATGCAATTTCAGGAATCGAATAAGCAACACCTGCTAACCAGCCATAAGCTTCTTCACGTTCCATTTCGATGTTATAAGTACCAAGTTTGGCATTACCACCATAAGCAGCACCACGTAGTTTGATATTGGCTTCTACAGTTTGCCAAACTGGACCTGCATAAAAGTTCCAATTTTCGTTTGGTTGGTAACCAATTAGGGCAGTTAAGCTTTCAGTTTTAACATCTACAGATGTACCTTGAGCACCATTACCAAATACTTGCGATGCAGCATCATATTCAGCTTCTGCACCGTATGGTTGGTCGTAAATTAAACCTAGTGAAATTTTGTCAGTCGCTTGTACTTTGACAGCAGCGGAAGGGAAGTAATATGACTTCGCCATGTCATCGACATTAAGTTCATTTGACTTTACTTCTGCATCTAGAACAGTGATACCTGCTTCTGCATAGTTACCAGGTTGTAAGAATGCTGAAATAGACTGACCTGAACGATCTAGACCCGCTGCAAATAATGATGCTGTTGGTAAAGCGGTAAGTAAAATTGCGTAGCTAAGGTGATTTAAGCGCATACTTTTCCCTGTTTGTAACTTTTGATGTTATTTCAATGTGTGGAAAGTAACATAAATAGAAAAACAGTAAATAAGAGTTGCTACTCTAAAATTGAACTAGGGAAGTTAAAAAATGAGCATGACTAGAGTATTTATTCTAGTGATTGATAATTATCTTTATGATTTTTAAATGAAAAATTAGAGTAAAAAGCTTAGTTTTTGATAAATGTTTTAGTAAATTTAAATGTTTATTGTTTGATCAAACAAGATAGGGAAAGAATAAAAAGTTAGGGCCATAGCGAACTATGGCCCGAATCATATTTAAATTAGAAGCGGTAACCGATTTTTAAACCGTATGCCCAAGCATCGTTATCTTCAAATGATGCTACTGATTCATTTGTACCAAACATTGATGCAGGTTGTGCTTCAGCATCACCTAACATGAAGTATTTAACACCACCTGCGATAAAGTAGTTAGGCGCTGGGCTGAATTGTAAACCTAAGCCTACGTTCCAGTAGCCTTCAGTAGGACCAAGTGTTGATACAGGGTTACCTGCGCCTGAATCCCAGCCTACAGAGACGTTACCAGCCCATTGTTCACTAAATTTACGACCTACACCGACTGTAGCATTGATTTGATCATCAGTATAAGCAACAAGATCAAACCCACCCACTGGGCCACGACCAATGGCACCTAGTGTTTCAGATGCTGCACCAAAAGCAGTTGGACGAATTGCGAAATTTGACCAATCTACCCAACGGACATTCGCAAATGCGACAGTGTCGGCCATGATACCAGTTTGAAAATCTAGGTTAACAGACTGAGGTGTAGTGATCTTGGTGTCAGCACGTGTTGAAAAAGCACCGCCAAGTAGAGCACTGTTTCCAGTTTCTGTGGTTGCAGCTTCGTGATCAATTTCAGAACGGTAAGTAATAGATGCTTTTAAAGCAATTTCTGGGATTTGGTAAGCTAATCCTGCTAACCAACCAACGGCGCTATCTTCTTTCATATTTGCATTATATAAACCGAGAGCTTGGTTTGCTCCATATGCAATACCACGTAGTTGAACATCGCCTTTTACTGTTTGATATACACCACCGCCATAAATGTTGAAATTTTCAGTCGGTTGAAAACCAAATATCATCGAAATATTTTGGGTGTGAACGTCGACTTCAGTTGTTTCGCCCATTAATTGGAATGCGCCAGGGTTACCTGCAACTGGTAGTGTTTGATCTGTTGCACTATATTTAGCTTCTGCACCAAAAGGTTGATCATATAGTAAACCAAAAGAAAAATTATCAGTTAGCTGTAATTTTAATGCTGCTTGTGGAAAATAGTAATCACCCGCCATGTCATCTAGTGATGTATTAGCAAGAGCTCCTAATGTTGGGTTGCTAGCAGGTGCAGTGCTGTTCATCTTCCCTGAAACATTCGGATCTAAAACCGAAATACCTGCTTCAAAATAGTTCCCTGGTTGTAAAAATGCAGAAATAGATTGTCCTGAACGATCTAGTGCTGCTGCAAAAGCACCTGTCATTGGAACTGAAGCAAGAATCATGGCTGTAGCTAAAGTTTTTAATTTCATTCTTCGTCATTCCTTGAGATACGAATTTGATTTTTATGGTTACTGCATATATTCGTTATGGAAAACTTCTTAATACTCTTAGGCTTAATTGTTACTCCATGTGACAAAAATAGCACAATTAAAATAAGAGTAAATGCTCTAGATTGAAAAATATGGCTAAAAGTTGCTATTTTTAGAGTAAAAGTACTAATTAGTATATATAACATTTTGATTATTATTTAATATTTTCATTTAGCGCATTATTTTCTAAACCTAGAAAAAAATTAAAAAAATTTTGATATGAGCAGTCATAAATTGATTTTTTGGCCTTATGGACCATACTATGTGTCGTTTTTTGCATTGAGAGGTAGGTGGTTAGCACATTTTAAAGCGCTATTTAACTGTTCTTAAAAATAGTCTTTGAACAGTAATCTTTGTAAAAACAATAATTAAGTTAAAAACTGTAATTGATGGGTTTTTAGTGTGAAAGGTTCTTTCTTTATATTTATTGGTATATGGGGGATTACAAATACAGGGAGGAGGGATATTTCAGAAATTGTGCGCTCTGCGGGACTCGAACCCACGTCGGTCGCTTAGGAGGCAACTGCTCTATCCAGTTAAGCTAAGAGCGCAAGACGGAGGCTAATGTACTCCTATTTTAGCTAAAAAAAAAGTTATTGCCGAAACAATAACTTTTTAAATTACTTAGTCTTTATGAACTTCATTGGGGTCAATGTCGCTCAAATCTTTAGGATTAAGATAGTTAAACATTAATAACATGACTGTAATCCAAACAGGGATCATTAGAACAGATTCCATAAAGCCCTGAGTCCACATAATAAAGAGAACTAAAGCAATAAAGATCAGAACGATGTAGTTGCTGACTGGTGCCCAAAGTGCAGGATAAGACGTTGTAAAATTCAAAATACGTTTTGCACGACGGAACTGTAAGTGAGTCATGGTAATCATCGCCCAGTTAAGGACAAGTGCACCAACCACCACATACATTAAGTGACCAAGCGCATCTTCAGGTACGAAGTAGTTTAAGAGTACGCAACCGAAAATCAGGACTGCAGAAAGTAATACCGCTGGAATTGGCACGCCACTTTTGTTGGTTTTAGCGAAAACTTTTGGAGCATTACCTTGCTTCGCCAAGCTGTAAAGCATACGGCTATTGGCATACATACCGCTGTTATAAACAGACAGTGCTGCAGTTAAAATAATGAAGTTCAGTAAATGTGCAGCCCAATCAATACCCAGTTGGCTAAAGATCATCACAAATGGACTTTTGTCTAAACCACCTAGTTCAAGCTGATTCCATGGCACAAGTGACAATAGAATAGTCAAAGAACCCACGTAGAAAATCAAAATACGGAAAACAACTTGGTTAATCGCTTTAGGAATAGTTTCTTTTGGATTTTCAGCTTCCGCTGCTGCCATACCAATCAGTTCAATACCACCGAAGGCGAACATCAAGAAAGCCAGCATGAAGAATAAGCCTTCAAAACCATTTGGGAAGAAACCGCCCTGACTCCATAAGTTGGTAAATGATGCTGTTGAGTTGGCATCTGCAGTCAGTAGCAAATACAAACCAAATACGATCATCGAAATAACTGCAGTGACTTTAATAATCGACAGCCAAAACTCAGATTCACCATAAAACTTCACATTACCTAAGTTTACTAAAGTAATGATCACGAAGAAGAACAGTACAGATGCCCATGCTGGAATATGAGGCCACCAGTAATTGATGTATTTCGCAACAGCGGTGAGTTCTGTCATTGCCACTAAAATATAGAGAATCCAGTAGTTCCAACCTGTTAAGAAACCTGGAAATTTCCCCCAATATTTATATGCAAAATGGCTAAATGAACCCGCTACAGGTTCATGGACGATCATTTCACCCAACTGACGCATAATTAGAAAGGCGATCAAACCGCCAATGGCGTAGCCAAGAATAATGGATGGTCCAGCAGATTGAATCACATGCGCTGAGCCCAAGAATAAGCCTGTACCAATTGCACCACCCATGGCAATCAATTGAATATGACGATTCTTTAAGCCACGCTTGAGTTCGGAGGAATTGGTAGTCAAGTTACTCTTCCCGAGAATGGTTTAATTTTGGTAATTGTAATGTATAGAGAATGAATAGCCTAGTAGCTCAAAATTTATGAAAAATATTTATAGGTTTAATAACCTATTTTTCGTTTTAAATGCTGAATTAAAAATTTATGAATCAATAGATTAATTTTATTTTAATTGAAATTCTGATGCTTGGCTTTATATGGAAAAGGTATCGAATGTTGTTTTTTTATACTTAAGTCATGTGATTGTTAAAACTTCAATTAAACATTGTATGATGCAAAAGCGCAGAAAAGAACGCTCTGCCAAAACACAATGATAAAGATTAAGGATTCAATAAAAATGAGTTTTGCTCCCCAAATTAAAATTGCAGCGACTTATATGCGTGGTGGTACAAGTAAAGGTGTATTTTTCAAGCTAGATGATTTGCCCCTTGCAGCACAACAAGCTGGAAAAGTTCGCGACCAACTTTTATTACGTGTGATTGGCAGTCCAGATCCTTATGGCAAACAAATTGATGGGATGGGTGGAGCGACATCAAGTACCAGTAAAACCGTGATTTTGGCAAAAAGTTCACAGCCTGAGCATGATGTAGACTATCTATTTGGACAAGTGTCGATTGATAAAGCATTTGTCGACTGGAGTGGTAACTGCGGAAACCTAACAGCAGCGGTTGGTGCATTTGCCATTTCAAATGGTTTGGTTGAGGCATCACGTATTCCTGAAAATGGTTTATGTACGGTTCGTATTTGGCAAGCCAATATTCAAAAAACCATTATTGCCCATATACCTATTACTGATGGTGCAGTACAAGAAACCGGTGATTTTGAACTAGATGGTGTAACCTTCCCAGCAGCCGAAGTTCAAATTGAATTTTTAGACCCCGCAGATGATGGTGAAGATGGCGGCGCTATGTTCCCTACAGGGAATTTGGTCGATACCTTAACCGTACCCGATGAAGGCAGTTTCCCTGCAACATTCATTAATGCAGGTATTCCAACGATTTTCTTAAATGCAGAAGATATTGGTTATGTCGGCACTGAACTGCAAGATGCGATCAACGGTGATGCTAAGGCATTGGCCCGTTTTGAAAAAATCCGTGCTTATGGTGCGCAGCAAATGGGTTTGATTTCAGATATTGCTGAAGCAGAGCAACGTCAACATACACCAAAGATTGCATTTGTTTCAAAACCGAAAGCTTATACATCTTCGAGTTCTAAACAAATTTCAGAACAAGATACGGACTTATTGGTTCGTGCCTTGTCGATGGGGAAACTGCATCATGCCATGATGGGCACAGCGGCAGTTGCCATTGGTACAGCAGCTGCGATACCGGGGACACTTGTGAACTTAGCCGCGGGTGGTGGGGAGCGAGAAGCCGTGCGTTTCGGACATCCATCTGGGACGTTACGTGTAGGTGCGCAAGCGATTTATGAAAATGGTCAGTGGGTCGTTAAAAAAGCCGTAATGAGCCGAAGTGCGCGTGTCTTAATGGAAGGTTGGGTGCGTATTCCTGCGGATAGTTTGGATTAAGCATTTAACATCTCATTTGAAATCAGCCTCTGCTTTGCAGGGGCTTTTTTTTGCCTTTATCTTTTATATGAATAAGCAAATCATGAATTGGTATATCTTTTTATATAATATGAACTGCATTTAATATTAGAAAGTTTCTGTGATTTATGCCAGATTAATTTTGTTAGCATTTTGCGTAGCTTTACCCTGAAAAAAAGTAGCGAAACCATGCTTAAAAAAGACTTAATAAAATCGGATCTACCTACTGAACAATTGGCTGTATTGGAAGCGTTGCCAATGCCTGCTGCATTATTTTCTGCGACAGCTGAGCTGATATGCGCCAATCAAATATTTAAACATCGGTTTCAGTCAGACTTACAAGAGATCGTATTAAATCATGTGTCTGTGATGCAGCAAAAAACCAAAGCCACAAGTTCTGAGTTTGATTTACGCTGTTTAGAGAACGATAGCATTGAACCCTTTATGTATAGTGAAAATGAACGGCATTATTGGTTCACGCTCAAACCAAAGTTTCAACAAAGTGGCGATTTGGAACATGTGTTGTTGTGCTGTGCGGATATTACAAATTTAAAGCAATTCGAATTATCGCTGTTGAAACATAACCAACAACTCGAACAACAAGTTTATTTTGATTATCTGACAGGGATAAAAAATCGACGAGGTTTTGATTTAGACCTTTCTCAGTGGCAAAAAAGCTTCGCGGTTGAACAAGCCGATGAAATTTGTTTGATGATGCTCGACTTAGACAATTTTAAGCAAATCAATGATATCTACGGTCATGCGTTTGGCGATGAGGTTTTAAGAAAAAGTGCGCAGCTTTTAAGGGTGCAAATTAGTCAACACGCAGATGCACAAATATATCGCATGGGTGGGGAAGAGTTTGCAATGATTTTGCCACGCACGGCTATATCGACTGCATGTTCGATTGCACAACAATGTTGTGAGCAAATCTATGCTTCTTCGATGAATTATGCGGATAAGGCTTTACAACTGAGTATCTCATGCGGAGTGGCCTTGTGGGATGGTACAGAGTCATTTTTTGAAACATTGGCACGTGCCGATCAGGCTTTGTATCAAGCCAAGAAAGGCTCGAAAAATTGTACTTGTTTTAATGATGGACAAAATGTGGCGCTATTTGAGGAAACGACATTTAAAAAACCATCAGACTGTGGGAAAAACACATAGATTTAGGTCGTAACATAGAGAAAGATCTGAGAAAGCAGTATGATGCAACAGGTCAAAATTGACAGAAAACATTGGCAGTCGATTTGCTAATGAACGAAGCAGTTAAATATTTAAAGTATTTGAGGTGAATGTGTCTTCTTTAACAGACGTTTCCACACATGCCCTGACAGAAGCGCAGCAGCGTATTCAGCAGGATTTACTGACAGCGCTTGATGCATTTTCAATTCCAGAACCCTTAAAAGGGGCGGTGTATCATGCTGTGATGTTGGGTGGAAAACGTGTTCGACCGGCACTTTGTTATGCAACAGCAGCATTAAAACCCAATACCAATTTTGCAGCAGTACGCCGTGCTGCGGTGGCAATTGAATTTATTCATTGCTATTCATTGGCACACGATGATTTGCCGTGTATGGACAATGATTTACTTCGTCGTGGTCAACCAACTTGTCATGTGGCTTTTGGTGAAGATACGGCCTTACTTGCTGGCGATATTTTACAATCGATGGCTTTTGAAGTTTTAGGCAGTCGTCTCTTTGATCAAGGCCCAGCAGTTGAAGCGCCGATTATCTTAAAGCAAATGCAAATTTTAGCGACTGCAACTTCAAAAATGGTCAATGGACAAGTCCTAGACTTACAAGCGGAAGGCAAACACGTCAGTCAGGATGAACTAGAAAACATTCATCGAAATAAAACTGGTGCTTTAATTTCTGCTGCAATCATGATGGCGGCAGTGACGATATTTAATGGCACAGATCAAGCCATTCCTAAACTCCGTGAATTTGGTCTTGCGATTGGTTTAGCCTTTCAGGTGCAAGATGATATTTTAGATATTATTGCTGACACTGAAGCATTGGGTAAAACAGCGGGTAAAGATCAACAAGTGGATAAATCCACATATCCTGCGTTAATGGGTCTCGAGCAAGCGCAAGCATATGCAGAAGAATTACATGCACAAGCACTTCAAGCTTTGGATTATTTTGCAGAAGATGCAGCAGAATTACACAAGATCACGCAGTTTTTATTAAAACGTCAAAGTTAATATGACGCAGTAAAGACATTAGCCCACACATGTAACATGTTGTGGGCTTTTTTATATCAAGTACATTTGGAACAGAAGTCAATAAACCTCTAAGTAATATCTAAATGGATGACATGATAAAAACAAAAAAGGACGCTAGGCGTCCTTTTTTGCAGATATTAAAAATTAGAGCTTAAATTTAAGTGCTATTGGTCTTAAATACTTTCTTTATAGATACGATCTGCTTCTTCAAATTTTTCAGTGACTTCAGCAGATGGTGCTTTGCCCATTAAGCTTACAATGATGATTGCAAGTAGTGAGCAAATGAAGCCAGGAATAATTTCATAAACGCCTGTATCGCCCCAGAGGTTTTTCCATAGAATAACCATAACAGCACCAACCACCATACCTGCTAAAGCACCATTGAGTGTCATGCGTTTCCAGAACAATGACATGATAATCAGTGGGCCAAATGCAGCACCGAAGCCTGCCCATGCATATGCGACGAGACCAAGGACTTTAGAGTCAGGATTAGCCGCCATATAGATCGCTAGCAACGCAATCATTAACACCATGATACGGCCGACCCAAACCAATTCTTTTTGTGAAGCATTTTTACGTAAGAATGATTTATAAAAGTCTTCAGTTAAGGTACTTGAACAGACTAAAAGCTGACAGCTTAAGGTACTCATGATCGCAGCTAAAATCGCAGCCAATACGATACCTGCCACCCATGGGTTAAATAGAATTTTAGTCAATTCCATAAAGACCGTTTCAGGGTTTGCTGTAACGACACCTGCCAGTTCTGGATGCTGTTGGAAATAAGCAATACCGAAGAAGCCTGCTGCAACTGCGCCACCGAGGCAGAGCGTCATCCATGTCATACCAATACGGCGTGCATTGGGAATCGATTTAACAGAATCAGCTGCCATGAAGCGCACTAAGATATGCGGTTGACCAAAATAGCCTAAGCCCCATGCCAATAAAGACATGATTGCGACAAAACTTAAGTCAGCAAATACATCCATGGCTTGAGGGCGTGCCGCTTCTAGTGCCAGAGTGAACTGGCTTAAATCAGAGAATGACAACATGACCACGATAGGGGTAAGTAGCAAGGCAAAAATCATAAAGCCCGCTTGAATGGTATCGGTCCAACTGACAGCAAGGAAGCCACCAATAAACACATAGCTCACCGTTGCAATGGCACTGATCCAAAGCGCAGTGCTATACGACATACCAAACATACTTTCAAATAATCGAGCGCCTGCAACCATGCCTGAAGCACAGTAAATTGCGAAGAAAATCAAAATAATCACAGCAGACACGATACGTAAGATTTTCTTTTGATCGTTAAAACGATTTGAGAAATAGTCAGGTAGGGTCAGGGCATTATTTTGAACTTCGGTATGTACACGGAGACGACCTGCCACAAGTAACCAGTTGAGCCAAGCACCAATGATCAGACCAATTGCAATCCACATTTCAGATAAACCTGAAAGGTAAATCGCCCCCGGAAGACCCATGAGCAACCAACCACTCATATCCGATGCACCTGCAGAAAGGGCAGTGACAAAGCTCCCTAATCGGCGGCCACCTAAAATGTAGTCAGAAAAGTTACTGGTCGCACGGTATGCAAGTAAACCGATCACGACCATGGCGACAATATAAAAGAGAAAGGTAATTAGGGTGGGATTCAGGGAGCTCATACGGTATCCGCTTTGGCGTTGGACAATTGCGTTTAATTAGGGGACTCAATGGGATTTGCCTAAGCCAAGTAGGTGAAATCGAACGATAAGTCCTAAAACGTCAAAAAAATAACGTGAAATTTAAACATAAATTGACAAACTTTGCCTTCTTTTTTGTTTTGGGCATAAAAATGGGCCGTATATCACGACCCATTTTAATTAATGCGAAGATTTAGTTATTACGTCCCATCACACCACGAATCGTATTCAGTACATCCGCAGGTAAAACCACAGTTTTGGCATTATTAGATTTAGCCATATCTTGCATGGCTTTAACGTATTGTTCACCCAGTAAGTAAGCAACTGGAATTTCTTTATCGCCGACGGCTGAACTCACCATTTCAATTGCACGTTGAGAAGACTCTGCCAGTACAACTTGAGCTTCTGCATCACGACGAGAGGCTTCTAAACGACCATCTGCTTCCAAAATAGCCGCTTGTTTTTCACCGTCTGCCTTGGTCACTGTCGCACGACGTTGACGTTCAGCGGCCGCTTGCTCTTCCATCGCAGCTTGCATGGTATGAGAAGGTTTAATATCTTGAATTTCTACAGTTTTAAGCGTAATTCCCCAGTCAGAGATATCGTCAGAAATAGCAGCTTTAAGTTTAGCCTTAATATGATCACGCGATGACAGTGCATCATCGAGGTCCATTTCACCGACAATTGAACGTAAAGAGGTTTGAACTAAGTTTTGAATCGCCCATGTGTAGTTTTCAATACCGTAAACTGCTTTTTCAGGTGTGGTTAAATTGATATAAGCCACAGCATTCATCAGCAGTACCGCGTTGTCACGTGTGATCACTTCCTGAGAGGGGATATCTAAGACGATATCTTTGGTTGTGACTTTATAAGCCACTTCATCGACATACGGAATCACAAAGTTCAGTCCCGGATTGAGCGTGGTATGGTATTTACCTAAACGCTGAACAATCCATTTATAACCTTGGGGAACAATACGAACACCTTTAAAAATGGTGACGGCTACAAAAACTAAGAGCGCTAAAAAAACAATAGAAACACCAGACATGTCATTTCTCACTTATTTATGGATTGTCAGCGGGGTGGTTGCTGCTGTGCAGTTGGACGACTAAATCATTGCCTAAAATATCGGTCACGCGAACGCGATCACCGACTTGAAGTGCATCTTGGGTACGGCAATGCCATTCGTCTGAACCTAAAACAGGCATCGGGAAGCGAACTTTAACGCTGCCATGATTGAGCTGGGTTTGAATCACCATACCCACTTGGCCAATCGTCGCTTCACGGGACAGACCTGCTTTGGTTTTATCAATGGATAAAGGCTTAATAAATTTGAACCACAAAAATGTGCAGAGCACGGCAAAAATAATCCAAACCACAATTTGCACATTAAAGTCCATGGATGGAAAGATCCAATATAAGATCCCAACCAAAATTGCAGAAACACCAAACCAGAGCGCTGCAAAAGACGGCAAAATCAGTTCAAAAAGCATCAAAGCGACGCCCAATACAAACCAGTGCCAAGGTTCTAAAATAAATTCCATACATCTACTCTTATATAAGGGTGAATTGATATAGATGAACCAGTATCTATATCAATGTAGCAGATGTATAACTCAATGAATATAAAAAGAATCGTTGAATTATATTTTCGCTTTTGGTGCTGGTTTAAAGGCCGCAGGGGACTGTTTAAAGTTGTCGATCGCCTTAATAATGCTATTCACTTTAAGCTGTGCCGCTTTTTCACCTTCTAAAATCGTCGCATTGCTCGACTTCAAATCGAGTGTGCCAATATGTCCCACTTTAGGTTGAATCACGAAATTGGCATTTTTCAGTTCTTCATTAATACTTTGTTGTCCCATGATGTTAATGGTTTGATCGAGTAAACCAAACATGCTTACGGCTTTGCTACCGTCAGGACGCGCAGAAATATCAACCGCAATCACGATATCTGCACCCATATCACGTGCAGTTTTCACTGGAATCGGGCTGACTAAACCACCATCGACATATTTCACCCCTGCAATGGTTGCAGGTACAAATACATTTGGAATGCTGCACGATGCACGTACCGCTTGGCCTGCATTACCACGGTTAAATTCAGTTTTACTGCCATTATCCAAACGGGTGGCTACGGCAGCAAAGCGCTTTGGAAATTGTTCAATTGATTTATTTCCGACGTTTTTATTAACAAAGTCTTGCAGTTTTTGCCCTTGAATAATGCCTTGGCTATTTAAGGTTAAGTCACGAATATCGGACTCTTTAAAGTTCAGGGCCAATTGCTGCATTTGATAAGGTGTTTTACCGCTGGCGTACAAGCTACCGACAAAACTACCCGCACTGGTCCCAGTCACAATTTTAGGTTTAATACCGTGCGATTCGAGCACTTTAAGCACACCAATATGAGCAAAACCTTTGGCACCGCCGCCACCGAGCGCAATCGCGATCACCGGTTCACGTGCTTTGGCTGGTGTAGGTGTCGTGATCGCTGGCGTTTTAGTTGCAGAGTCACAGCCAGTGAGTGCCAATACGAAGAGGCTAGGAATCAGGTATTGCAAAAGTTTCATGGGTGAAATCTGATGGTTAAATATACAAAGTGCACATCACATCAAAAAAATAGCCATTTGACTAGGGCTTTTTCCAGTGCTTTTGTAACGGCAAGGCCAACCATTCGGGATTTTTCGGGGAAAATTTGCCATCATAAATCTTCAAAATTTTTTCGAGATCAGTTTCAAAATCTCCACTGGGTTCAAAAACACCCAAGCAATGAATGGTTTTCTTTGCATAATCAAAGCTAAACATCACAATAGGTATCTGTGCTTCATAGGCAATATAGTAAAAACCACTGCGGATTTTATCGGCTTTTTTTCGTGTTCCCTCAGGTGCCATTACAATCCAAATTTGATCTGTCGCTTGGACAATCTCAGCAATTTCATGCGTCAGTCCATGTGGATTTTCACGTTGCACAGGGATCACGCCGACCCAATCCAAAAGTGGTTTTAAGGGAGTATCAAAAAGGGTGTTTTTACCAAAAATGGTTATTTTTATCCCGATTCCAAGCAAGGCGAGAAAACCATGCCATGCATCTATATTAGAAGTATGCGGAGAAATGATCGCTACAGCTTTGGCAAGGTTGGGAAATTCGCCGTCAAATTTCCATCCTTGTGCCAAAAAAAGTTTTTTAAAAATAGCGCGGCTCAGGGGGGAGCCGCGTGATGGAACTTGATCGGGCAAAACTGGAAATAATTGAGTCTTTTGATTCATTGCATATTCTTATATAAGTGAAATCCATTTTCGACGTGATGCACTTTAAAAATACGGCATCAGTATTGACCTTTATCTTAGGTCGATGATTTTTTTAGATCATTGGCAAAATAGCCGTATTTTGACTACTCTAAATGTAACTTCAGCGCATTCAATATTAAGGAACTTATGATCCAGCTTCGTCAGCTCTATCTTTTACTGTTTTCCTTATATTGGGCGCAAGGGTTACCTGTCGGTTTTATGACGCATGCTTTACCAGTGATTTTAAGAGCGCAAGGTGTGTCTTTGGCACATATTGGTGGCTTTGGATTACTCATGCTGCCATGGTCGATCAAAGTTTTTTGGGCTCCGTGGATTGATCGACATGGTTCAAGGTCCAAAGGGCACTATCGGAGTTGGATTATCCCAATGCAGTTGTTGTCCGTGGTGGTCTTGGTCTTTCTGTCCTTTTTGCCGATCCAAAGCTTGAATGAACCGATGTACCTGCTGCTGTTTTTTGTGGCTTTACTCAGTATGAATTTGGTCGGTGCGACTCAAGATGTCGCAACCGATGGCTTGGCTGTCAATATTTTAAAAACTGACCAACAGCACTGGGGCAATACCTTTCAGGTGATTGGTTCCAGACTCGGCTTTATTGTCGGTGGTGGTGCTGTGCTTTGGGCCTTGGATTGGTTGGATTGGCAAGCTACATTTCTGTTTTTAGCGGCATTGGTGTTCATCAATACCATTCCTATTTTTATGTATCGAGAACCTTTAAAGCCGCCACTCAACATAAAATCCTCTCAAGAGCATGATAACAACCATAAGCATACTTCAGGCTTGTTCTACGCCATTCGCCAGTATTTGAAGTATTTTACCCAAACTAAAACCCTCACACTGTGGCTGATGATCTTATTGAGTTTTAAGCTTGCAGATGGTCTAGCAGGACCCTTACTTAAGCCGCTGATGGTCGATTTAGGATTGAGTTTTAGTCAAATCGGTCTATATGTCACCATGCTAGGTGCAGTGGCTGCTTTAATTGGGGCAGGGCTTGCTGGTCTTAGCTTGAAGTATATTTCTCGGGCGCAAGCCTTGGTTTTCTATTCAGTATTGAAAATATTCAGCTTATTAGCCTATGCATGGCTGGCTTTGCAGTTCGAGGCTAAACGGCCAGTCCATGAATGTCTGATCTATGGCATTAATGCTGCCGAAGACATGATTTCAGCCATGCTGCTCGTGATCATGCTGACTTTGGTGATGCAATATAGTCGTAAAGCATTTGCAGCAACGGACTTTACATTTCAGGTTGCCATTATGGCGACGGTGAGTGGGGGGCTGTATAGCATCAGTGGCATAGTGGCCGATCAGTTGGGTTATAGCAATTATTTATTTTGGATCACAGGTTTGGCTGCATTGAGCTTAGTCCCGATTCTATTTTGGGGAAAAGCATCAAAAAATGACCAAAATCACTTCTAAATCATGATTTTGGTTGTTTTTTATCAGCTAAAGCACTAAAAGAGCAATGCAAATATTATTTTAATAATTTTGTAATATGTTTCGCGTGTGTAATATCTGTTACAAAATAATTTAAGGAAAATTTTTGATGAAAACTAAGTTAGCAGCGGCTATCGCATTGAGCCTTTTGGCTGGGTCAACCTTTGCAGCACCAACATTCTACGGTGAAATTGATGCGTCTGTTGATTATTTACCTGAAGATAATAAAACGGGTGTTTCAGACAAAGATGTTGTTGAAATCAGTTCAAACAGTTCTTTCTTGGGTTTAAAGGGCGATGAAAAACTGACTGAGCGTTTAAGCGCAATTTATGCAATTGAATGGGCATTCAACTCAGACGGCGAAGGCGATGACTGGTCTAAGCGTAACCGCTTCGTTGGTTTGAAAGACGCGAAACTTGGTACATTGAAAGTCGGTGCACACGATACACCATTAAAACAATTGTCTAGTCCGGTTGATACATTCAATAACTACGTGGGTAACCGTGCTGATGTTACAGGCATCATGACGGGTGAAAACCGTGTAGATAACGTTGTTGTCTATGAATCACCAGCATTTAAAATTGCTAAAGGTGCAATTAAAGTTAATGCATTGCTTGCAACAGGTGAATCTTCAGGAATCAAGAGCGACAAAGGTGTAGTAAAAACTGCAGGTCGTGGTCTTGGCGATGCTTGGTCGGCGTCTGTTGTCTATGACAGCCCCGTTGTTGTCGCAGGTTTAGCCTATGACAAAGCCATTCCATCGAACTTTGGTGGTGTAGGGATCTTAAATGCTGAAAGTCCTGAAGTTGCAGTTACAAAAGCATTTGCTGCTGCAAATACCGTTCGTGCGATTGGTCGTGTAAATCTTGAGGGTGGTTTGGCACTTAAAGCACTGTATCAAACATCAGAGGTTGAGGCTGCTAAAGGTAATGATGTTGCAGCAGCAAATATTGATGATGCTCAAGGTTGGTTAGTCGGTGCAGAATACAATCTACCTTCTGCAAAAGCTTGGACAGTAAAAGCACAATATAGTCAAAATACTACGACCTATAAAGTGGGTGATGATTACGAAGCTCAGCAATTCATTGCAGGTGCGGATTATGCATTTAGCAAACAAGTGAAAGCTTATGGTTATGCGGGTTACTTGGCACTTGAACAAGGTCCAGATGAAAGCGAACAACCTGTATTGGGTACAGGCCTAGAATTTAAATTCTAAGACCTTGATTTAAGTTGTTCAAAAGGCGATGTTTTACATCGCCTTTTTTTATTTTTCTTGCATGGTTTTGATCAGTTTTAAGTGATTTTTAAGTTTGAATTTTTAGATTAGGGCATCAAAGATCAATAATTGATGCCAATATGCTTCAGGTCATAGCTAAAATACAGCAAAAAATTCCAAGACTTAGTTTAAGTCAATTTAACCTCGTGCTTGCCTTATGGCTTGGGGTGGTTTTGAACCTTACGTTTTATCAGCAAATCCAGCAGCTCACGCCTTATACGGGGCTGAAGGCCGGACTATTTTTAGCGGCAACCGTACTGGTGGTGGTGGCACTTTATAATGTGCTGATGCAACTCCTGCAATGGCGATGGAATTCAAAACTTTTGGCGAGTGTTTTGCTGATCATTGGTGGCTTGAGTGCTTATTTCGTCAATAGTTTAGGCGTGACCATTACATCTGACCAAGTGCAGAACATGATGCAAACAGATGTAAAGGAAGTGCAGGATTTAATCTCGCCACAATTTTTTATCTGGGTCTTTGGACTGGTTATTTTGCCAGTGCTATTGATTTGGCTTTTGCCACTGCATAAAGAAGCCCTAAGCACGGTCGTAGCCAAAAAGGGTCTACATATAGTGCTATCGCTCATCCTTTTGGGTGCTTTGCTGTTTGTTTATTTTGTCGATTATGCTGCGATTTTTCGTGAGCATCGTGACTTAAAAGGCATGCTCTCACCACAAAACAGTATCGCTTCGACATTTTCCTATTATCACAAAAAAGCACCGAAACAGAATTTGCCATTGCTGAACTATGGTGAAGATGCACATATGGTTGAAAACGTAAGCGCCAAAAGCTTACCAAAATTGATGGTCTTAGTGGTTGGTGAAACTGCGCGCGCGGAAAGTTTTTCACTCAATGGCTATGCTAAAAATACCAATCCTGAACTCAGTCAGCAAAATATTATCAATTTTAGCCAAGTCAGTTCATGTGGCACGGCAACCGCTGTGTCTGTTCCTTGTATGTTCTCGGGTATGCCGAGAACCGAATATGACGAACAGCTTGCAAGTCATCGCGAAGGTTTACTCGATATTGCACAGCGTGCAGGCTATAAGGTGACGTGGCTAGATAATAATTCAGGCTGTAAGGGCACATGTACACGTGTTGAAAAATATGAATTTCCTGAAGCGCTGAAGAAAAAGTGGTGTGATGCCGATGGCGAATGTCATGATGAAATCTTGGTGGATGGTTTGAAGGCATATTTGGCTTCGATCCCCAAAGCAGATCCAACTCCCCGTTTAATTGTGTTACACCAAATGGGCAGTCATGGCCCTGCTTATTTCAAACGAAGTACCGCAGCGTTTCAAAAATTTAAGCCAACCTGTAATAGCAATGCCATACAGGGATGTAGCTCGACGGAATTAATAAATAGTTATGACAACAGTATTGTCTATACCGACCATGTACTGAGTAAATTGATTAACACTTTAAAAGTGACTGACCACTATCAAACAGGACTGTGGTATTTGTCCGATCATGGTGAGTCGACAGGTGAGCATGGCTTATATTTACATGGTTCTCCATACGCAATTGCACCGTCACAGCAAACCCATGTACCGATGTTGATGTGGTTTTCACCGGCGTGGCAAAAAAATAATTCAGCGCAATATACTTGTTTAATGGCACAAAAAAGCAAAAAATTAAGTCAGGATAATCTATTTCCATCGCTATTGAGTTTGCTCGATGTGCAGACTCAAGTGATTGATGAAAAAAACAATATGTTGCAACAATGTACTTCAGTACAGCGCAGGACTTAAGCCATGCACAAAATACTTATTATTGAAGATGATTTCATGATTGCCGAATCGACTAAAACCTTGTTGAACTATCAACAGTTTGAAGTCGAGTGGGTGAATAATGGTATCGATGGCTTAAAGCTCATAATGCAAGGGGGGATTGATATCGTCTTACTAGATCTGGGTTTGCCGATGATGGATGGTATGCAAGTCCTGAAACAAATTCGTCAAATGCAGCCTAAATTGCCAGTGTTAATCATCTCGGCACGTGATCAATTACAAAATCGTGTAGATGGTTTAAACCATGGGGCAGATGACTATCTGATTAAACCTTATGAGTTTGATGAATTACTTGCACGGATTCATGCGCTCCTTCGACGCACAGGGCTGAGTTCAGTCGAAGCACCACAGAAAATTTTAAAACATGGTGAATTGATTTTAGATATTGAGCAGCATCTTGCACGCTATAAGGGGCAATATGTTGATTTATCTAACCGTGAATGGGCCATATTGATTCCACTGGTGACGCATCCGAATAAGATTTTTTCGAAAGCCAATTTAGAAGATAAGCTTTATGATTTTGATAGTGATATCAGTAGTAATACCATAGAAGTGTATGTGCATCATCTCAGAACAAAATTAGACAAAGATTTTATTCGCACCATTCGTGGTTTAGGTTATCGACTCGGTTAAGGCAAAGGAATTATCAACCATGCAGCAGCCTTATTCTCTGAAAAAGAGACTAATTATTTATGTGTCTGTTTTCAGTATGTTTTTGGGCTGTCTTTTGGTGTTTTCAGCTTATCGAATTGCACTTGAAGAAATTAATGAAATTTTAGATGCGCAAATGCAAAATTTGGCGGAACGTGTTGCAGAGCATGATCCGCAGCCTATTCGCGGCGAATTTGATCAACATAAGCGTTATCACGAAGAAGATTTATTTGTTGATGTGTGGACTTATCAGTCCAATGCGCATCAAACCCATCAATTAAAATTATTGGTCGCGCCTCAGCCCAAAGCCGGTTTTTATACCCACAATACCCAACAAGATGAGTGGCATACCTATATTTTGCCACTTGCAGATCGGCAAATTCAGGTCAGTCAGCAAGAATCGGTACGACAGCATCTTGCAGCAGAATTGGCCAGTAGCATGTTTATTCCCTATTTGGTTTTTATACCTTTTGCATTAATCGCTTTGGGATGGTTGATTCAACGCAGTTTAAACCCACTGGAAAAATTTAAAAAAGAACTGGCAAAACGGGATGCCTTTGAACTTTCTCCAATCTCTCAAATGCCGTATCCAGAGGAAATTGCACCGACTATTATTGAAATGAACCAGTTGTTTGAACGAATTTCATTGTCACAGCAGGAACAGCGCCAGTTTATTGCTGACGCAGCGCATGAGTTACGGACCCCGATTACCGCACTGAATTTGCAAATGCAGATTTTGCTACAAAAATTTCCACAAGATGACGCTCTACAAAATTTGAGTAAAGGTTTAATTCGTATTCAGCATTTGGTCAGTCAATTATTGAGTTTGGCAAAACAAGATGCCTCGGTCTTTGAACTTGAGCGCAAACAACATTTTGATCTTAAGCAAGTCGCAACCAATTGCGTGGAGCAACTGGTACATTTGGCGATGCAAAAAGATATTGACCTTGGCATGGAGCAACAACAAAGCATTGCCTTATATAGTCTTGAGCCAACGGTACATTCAATCATTTTTAATTTGATTGATAATGCCATTAAATATATCCCTGCACAGGGCATGATTAATGTCTCCGTCTTTGAACATGCGGGGCAGGCGGTTGTACAGGTTGAAGATAGTGGGCCTGGCATCGACCCAGCTTTATATGAGCAAATTCGAAAACGCTTTTATCGAATTTATAATCATGAAGAAATTGGAAGTGGTTTAGGGCTAGCGATCGTGGATAAAGCCGCAAAACATATCGGTGCGGATTTGAAATTTTCTAAAAGTGAAACATTGGGTGGTCTGAAAGTGAGTTTACAGATCCCATTTAGTGAATCATGAGTGACTCAATCATTTTCAGATCAAGCTCAATTCAGGGACTTAATTAGATCCATGTAAAAGGTTTGCTGTTTTGCTGCGTAGTCGATGCAGTGAAATGGCGAGAAAACAGCACATACATGACACAATTAAATGCCCAAATGATCCATACGGTCCAAAGGTTATGACTCAGAAAATGCGCACCCCGCATCATTTGCGCCCAGCCAAAAGCAAAGCCTAAAATCAGCCCTGCAGATAAAAAGAAGTAGGCACGGGCAGGTCGATGTATTCGATAAACAAAATATCCAGTGATTAGGGCAAAACCAGTTGCAGCATGACCACCGGGAAAACAGTGTCCTTGGCGTGCTGAAAAATCCCAAGAAAAGCCATGGGCTGTAGCGACTGTCATATTCCAAGGGCAGGCATGTGCAGATTGTGATTTGAGCAACCCAATGATTGCCGTGCTGAGTAGAGCCACTACGATAAAATAACCAAATTCAAACTTGCGTGCTTTTAGATGAGGATATTTAAAACTGCATATCCATGCTGCGATATAGAGAACATAAACGCCTATGACGATATTCTTGATATAGCGATGGTTCAGCACAGCAAGTGCCCAATCATTACGATGAGGAAAACTACCATGTAGGTCGACCCAAGGCTGAATAAAAGCTTGGTCGAGCGAACCACCAACGGGGAAAAAATAAAGTAGGCCAATCATACTGAGCGTGAGCAGCAGGGCTTGTCGTAATAAAAAGGAACGGTTCGAGAGCATAAGTCGTGTGATGTGCTGAAATTATTTTGTTTGAATGCTGCTATTTGAAACCACGAAGCTTAAATCAGACTTAATCGGCTATTTGAACTGTATCGATATCGATAGTGAAGAAGGTGCATAAAGCAAAACGGGCATTGTGTTAAAGTTTTTGAAAACTCAGTAATAAAGATTTATGAGCATACGTGCAGTCCTTTTTGATTTAGATAATACTTTGACTCACCGAGATCACAGCGTTCAGGCGTATACGCAGTATTTAGCCAAGTCTTATCAGTCGACGCTGGTGGAGGTAGACCTTGTACAGATTAAACGTATTATTAACCGTATAGATAATGTGGGATATCCGAAAAAAGAACTCCTTACTCATCCGAGTATTGGGGCATCTGTCGCTTATGCTCTACAAACGGAGCTGAATTGGATACATCAACCCGATTTTGATGAGCTCACAAAATTTTGGTTTCAGTACTTCGGTCAGTTTGCCGTGGCGATGCCTGGGGCATTGAGCTTGCTGCAGCAACTAAAACAACAGCAGTATAAATTGGCGGTGGTGTCGAATGGTGGACATGCCACACGACTGAACATTTTAAATGGACTAGGTTTTGCATCGTATTTTGATCAGATCATCAGCTCGGAAAGTGCCGGGATCAGTAAGCCCAAAGTTGAAATATTTCAGCATAGTTGTCGTGAATTGGGCGTGGCTGAAACCGAGTGTTTATTTATTGGTGATCATCCTGTCAATGATATTTATGGTGCGAGCCAAGCAGGGATGTCTGCCGTTTTGCTTGAAGGCTTTCATGCTTTAAGTGCAGAACAACAGCACAGCATTCCCAATAAAATTCAGCATTTGGATCAGGTCTTAGATTTTCTAAAATAAGGTGATTTAAACTCAAGCTTTAAGCGAAGTTCAGGGTAAAAAAAGCGGCATAAATGCCGCTTTAGATTGTGCTGTTTAGAACATGTTTTCTTCAGAGTTTGCCGAAATACGGTGAATACTTAAGTCTGCACCACGGAATTCTTCTTCTTGATCTAAGCGAATGCCCATTGTGACTTTGAGTAGACCATAAACGATGAGTCCACCTGCCAATGCAATCAAGATTGCGAGTAGCGTGCCGATACATTGAGAGATCATTGAAATACCGCCTAAACCGCCCAACCATTTTTGTCCAAATACACCCACTGCAATACCACCGAAAGCACCACAGACACCGTGTAGTGGCCATACGCCAAGTACATCATCGACTTTGAGTTTGTTTTGAGTGTATGTAAATAGTTTGACAAAGATCAGACCTGCGATAGCGCCGATAATTAACGCACCGACAGGATGAACTACATCTGAGCCTGCACAGATTGCAACCAAACCTGCTAAGGGACCATTATGTAAGAAACCGGGGTCATTTTTACCCATAAAGTTTGCTGCAAGCGTGCCACCCACCATTGCCATGAGAGAGTTAATCGCAACCAGTCCTGAAATGGCATCCAAACGTTGTGCACTCATCACGTTAAAGCCAAACCAACCGACGATTAAAATCCAAGAACCTAAGGCAAGGAATGGAATACTTGAAGGCGGGTGCGCGCTGATACGACCGTCTTTTTTATAGCGTCCATGACGTGCGCCAAGTAAAAGTATTGCAGCTAAAGCGATCCAACCGCCCATCGCATGTACCACGACCGAACCTGCAAAATCATGAAATGCTGCGCCAAATGTGCGTTCTAACCATGCTTGTAGCCCAAAATTACCATTCCATGCCATGCCTTCAAAGAATGGATAGACCAAAGCGACCAATAATAATGTGGCAATCGCTTGAGTCCGCATTTTTGCACGTTCAGCAATACCACCTGAAATAATCGCTGGAATGGCTGCGGCAAAAGTCAGCAGGAAGAAACAACGCATTAAGTTGTAGCCATGATCGGCTGCTAAAGTGTCCCCAATATGGAAAAAGTGCTGACCATAAGAGATGTAATAACCCACAAAAAAGTATGCAATTGCGGAAATAGAAAAGTCAGTCAAAATTTTACTCAGCGCATTGACCTGATTTTTATGTCGTACTGTACCTAATTCTAAAAATGCAAAGCCAGCATGCATGGCAAGAACCAATACTGCACCAAGAAGGAGAAAGAGGAGATCTATATTTTGCATAAGGTGTTCCAGTTTAGTGCGCTAGTTCACGAAAAGAACTTCAGTATATCGAGCGAAAAAAAATGGAAAAGAGATTGGCGCTAGGGAAATTTTGATTAAAAAAACTTAAAAATACATAAGACTCGATATAAAGCAAAGACTTGCATGGGTGTGATATTAACGCACTAAAGTGGTGCAATAGTGTTTTGCAATGAGAAAATTAAATGAATGATTATTAAGTGAAAAACTATGTTTTTTGAATCTGTTTAAAAAATGAAAAACAAATAGCGCCATTTCTGAGTTAATTCAGGGCAATTCATTATTTTGTATTTTTATCTGATTGATAGATGTTAGCGCGAGAATGAAACTGAAAATTGACGAATGATACATTTTTGGGAGTCTGTCTGAGCATCTTGGGGTCTTTAAAAGATGAAAGCTTGATGTCTTGCCTGAATTGAAATGATGCACAGATATTAACCCATGAAATCTCTGCTGCTGCACTTTTAGATGGCGAATAAAACATTGAAGGGTGGGTTTGAGGTGATGGTCGTTGGGTCTGACTGTATTTGATGACGTGTTTAATTGAAGAGGCACAGAATTTTAAGTTTAAGCCTTGAATGCTTAAGCTAAACGCTGTGTATTAATCGCTTCAGCCCAGCCACAACATCCGCAGCGCGGGCAGGTATCCTGAGCACCGTGAATGTACATGGTTTTGCCACAGTGCGTACAGGCATACAGCTGATGCATTTTGATATCTCGAACCGCTTTATAGGGTTTCGGAAATAGTGGCAGTCCATAACGCACTTGTTCAGGTGGGTAAAACAGAATACTAAACTTGCCATCACTTTCTAATAAACCAACTCGAACTTGTCCTAGATGCTCAACATTTTGCTGACGCATTTCAGAGAAGAATTCATCATGTGACATTTTACCTTGTTTAATCTTTTCTAAAACCAATTCACCATCTTCCACAATGTAGAGGGCTTTGCCTTCAATTAAATCTTCAAAGGGTTGGTATTTCATCATTAGCCAAGTGATTACGCGGTATAAACCAATCACCACCGTCATCACGATGAGAGCTTGTAAGATGGGGAGTTCCTCATCAAACATCGGATCGCCAGCAATTGAGCCTAAAGCGAGTAAGATCGCGACCTCAAAAATAGACAACTGACGAACGCCACGTTTCCCTGTAAGGCGTAAAAAAACGATAATTAAAACGAACATAATGATGCTGCGTAAGATAACTTCAGCAGCAAAGCTCCATGTCGTGTCATGGATGAAAATTTGAGTGATATCCATGTCTCATCCTTTTTAATCGTTATGTGTTTTAACTTAGCAAAGCGCTGGGCGATAAAGCAGCTCAATTGTGTTAATTTTTAAGCATTATTTGAAAATGGATTTCATGCTAAGGGTATTGTATGCATGAGATATTTGATAAAAAAAGTGCTTTAAAATAGTCATAAAAAAGCACCGACGAATCGATGCTTTTGATGTGGTCTGGCAATTTTTAAAGATGCTCAGTTATTTAATATGTTCTGCAATATCCGTAAAGATTACACCTAAACCATGTGCGCCAGCATCTGGATAGCCAAGACTACGGTCGCCTACAGTTCCCGCACGTCCCATACGCGCTACGATTTCTTTGGTCTTTTCAGCGCCTTGAACCGCCGCTTTTGCACCAAGTACAAAGTTTTCTTTAAAGGATTTATCGGTATGGGCAGACCAAGAATCTGCGCATGGTACAAGTGCATCAATCAGGGTTTTATCACCCACCACTGCGCCGCGTCCAAATGAACGCTCACCTGTAGTTTGAATGCCTTTGACCGCTGCTTGCAGCATCTCGGCAAAATCAGCGACAGTTAAAACTGATTTGCCTTGAATTGATTTCGCTGCCGCACGGAATGCTGAACCCCAGATTGGGCCAGACGCGCCACCACAATGTTCCATAATGATCATTGAGCAGTTCAGCATGAATTCATCCATCTGCTGCGCTTGAATCAGACTTTGCCATTCACGTTTTAATTGCTTAAAGCCTTTCGCCACGCTCATACCGAAGTCGCCGTCACCAGCATGCGCGTCCAGCTCACAGAATGGCACTTCATTTCTAATGATACAGGCAGACATCACATCCACCACATAGCGCATGTTTTCGATGGTGAATTGCTCATTGCTAATCACCGCATGTTCAGGCTGTGTTTCAACTTGGGTGTTTACTACAGCTTCGGCTGAAGAATCTTTGGACACAAAAGTTAAAGGCTGTGCTGCTGAACCATCCATTTTAAATGCAGGGGTATTGGCTGCTGCATCGAGGTAGGTTTTCAATTCATCATCGACAGCAAGCAAGGACACAGATGCACCATTCATGTCGATACTGGTCATGTAGTTGCCGACAAATGTGCGGTAAATTTTGATGCCTTTACGTGCAAGGTGTTCGCATACATCATGGTTAAAGACATACAACTCTTGCAGCGGTGTGCTACCAAAGCCATTGACCAAGACTGCAACTTCTTTCATGTCTGGACGGTCGAGGAATAAATCATCCACGATGCGCTGTGCCATTTTTTTAGAAGGCAATATTTTTTCACGACGGATGCCGGGTTCACCGTGAATGCCGACGCCATATTCCATTTCGTCATCAGTCAAAGTAAACGTTGGCGTGCCTTTGGCTGGAACAGTACATGAGCTATAAGCAAAACCAAGGCTAATGACGTTGTCTGCAGCTTTTTGAGCAATCGCTTTTACGTCTGCAAGTTCTAAGCCTTTTGATGCTGCTGCGCCTGCAATCTTATGTACAAATACTGTGCCTGCAACACCACGACGACCGACTGTATATAGGCTGTCTTTAACCGCAATGTCATCTGCCACTTTTACATAGTCAACTTTAATGCCGTCTTCAGTCGCAAGGGCTGCGCCATTCTGGAAATTCATCATATCGCCAGAATAGTTTTTGATGATCATCAGCACGCCTTTGTCAGTTGCGACTTGCTGTAAGGCTTTATAAACCTGAATTTGCGACGGAGATGCAAATACGTCTCCGCACACAGCAGCGTCTAACATGCCTGTGCCGACAAAGCCTGCATGGGCAGGTTCATGACCGCTACCACCACCACTGATCAATGCCACGTTGTTGTGCTTTTCTTTGCGTGAAATGATTTTGTGTGACTCGTTAAATGCGAGTTCAGGATGCGCAAGAACAAAGCCTTTGCACATTTCAATTACGATGTTTTCTGCACCGTTCATGAGTTTTTTCATTAATGCACCAATGGGTTATGAATTTGGGGAGATCTAAAGTGATTATTATAAGGAAATTGGCGTGGTGTCTGACATAAAAGTGTAAAAAAGGGCAGTTGATCGATGAGTGTGGTGGAAAATTGACGTCTCAGTTGTATATATTCTTCGATAGAATCCCTCTCTTGCGAAGCTACGCTTCTCACCTTTTACAAAGGGGGACTTTTTCATGTGATTAAATGAATTACGTGATAGTCCCTCCCTTTTTTAAAGGGAGGTTAGGAGGGATTAAAAATATTAAAATAGAAGAATAAAATGAAACCCTACAATAAAAATTTAAAACAAGCCTCGCGTGATTTACGCAATAACATGACTGATTTACCTCTCCCTAACCCTCTCCTGAGAGGAGAGGGAACTTTCACTATTGAATTAACCTGATTATTAAATTAGATGGTGCTCCCTCTCCCTTTGGGAGAGGGCTGGGGTGAGGGCTTGAATGTAGGCTTTAGTGCGATGGTAGTCAGCACTTTTCGCCTGAAGAATTAGAGGCAGATCGAATTCGAGATGAAGCTTTGGCTCAGCTTGGGCTAAAAGTGCTGAGGTTTGATAATGGGCAGGTAATGGCGCAGATTGATGATGTGGTGGAAGTGATTTATCGGTATTGTCTGAAAGAATCTCCCTAAATCCCTCTTTAAGAAAGAGGGACTTCACACGAATTTG
>NZ_VOYE01000024.1:0-37796 GCF_013420765.1 Acinetobacter sp. YH01009
GTAAATTTTCAGCGTTGCTGGCTCCCCGTCAGCCGGATTGGGTTGCATCGCAGGGGTGTCGAAAGAGTCAACTGCGGTCCAAAGCTGTTGGACTTGGGTGAAAAGGGCGTTTATTCTTCCTATACGTTGTCGGCAGCGGGCCAAAAAGGAATACGTCCATGCCCATCGAGGTGAAACCGGCTGTGAGCGCGGGTTCAAGCATATAGCCCGACAGGCGCGTATCCTTGCCGATCACGACACGATGGCGGTGGTCACCGCGACGAAAGACACGGCCAGCCGCCATGCCGACGCGCAAGGCGGTTTCCGCCGTCATCGCGCCTTCGTTGGCTTTGCCACGAATACCGTCTGTGCCGAAATATTTGCGCACCATAAGGTCGATTATCCTGTCGTCGGGTCGCCCTCAAAGGGGACATGCCTGCTGAACCGCGAATATAGAGAAATATCCCGAATGTGCAGTTAACGAATTCTTGCGGTTTCTTTCAGCGCCGCCAATACCGCCAGCCCGTCGCGCAAGGGGCGCGGCTCGTGTGTGCGGATGAAGTCAGCTCCACCTGCGGCGGCGGCAAGCTCTGCAGCGAGTGTCGCGGCCCCGACATCCCCCGGACCACGGCCTGTGAGCGCGCGCAGAAAGGATTTGCGCGAAACAGACAGAAGCACCGGCAAATCGAAGCGCAGCCGCAATTCATCGAACCGCGCCAGCACCGAGAGCGAGGTTTCGGGAGCAGCCCCCAGAAAAAACCCCATGCCGGGATCAAGGACAAGGCGGTTGCGTTTGATACCGGCACCCGTCAGCGCCGCGATGCGCGCGTCAAAGAACGCCGCAATGTGATCCATGATGTCGCCAGCGGGTGCCTCGCGCCGATCTGCCTGCCCGTCTTGCACCGAATGCATAACGACGAGTTTGGCAGATGATTTCGCCAATTGCGGATAGAACGCAGCGTCTGGAAAACCGCGAATATCATTGAGATAGGCCACACCACGCGACAAGGCATAGGCTTGCGTCGCGGGTTGATAACTGTCGAGCGAGACGGGAATGCCATCTGCCTTGAGCGCGTCCAGCACCGGCGCGATACGCGCGATTTCTGTGTCGGACGAAACAGGCGCGGCGTCGGGATTGCTGGATGCCGGACCGAGGTCGATCACATCTGCCCCCTCGGCCATCAGCTTACGCGCCTGCGCAATGGCTGCGTCTGGCGCCAGATACCGGCCTCCATCGGAGAAACTGTCCGAGGTTATGTTGACGATGCCGAAAATGATGAGCGATTTATTCATGGGGGCTTCTATAATAATAATAATCGAGCATGAGTCTCATACGGATGCTCGGGTCGAAAGGGAATCCCCAGGCGAGTAACCTGTTTGCGGTGATCCATTAGCTGCAGGAGCAGAATAGCATACATCTGGAAGCAAAGCCAGGAAAGCGGCCTATGGAGCTGTGCGGCAGCGCTCAGTAGGCAATTTTTCAAAATATTGTTAAGCCTTTTCTGAGCATGGTATTTTTCATGGTATTACCAATTAGCAGGAAAATAAGCCATTGAATATAAAAGATAAAAATGTCTTGTTTACAATAGAGTGGGATATGTGGAGTCGATTAGTCCAATTTCTCGGTCAAAGCCCAAGGCCTTTTCGGCATTAACCAAGAGTCTGCTTAAGCACAATTTTCTGGTGGGTAATCATAACTTTTGCCTCATTTGTGATGGATTGATCTATCTTGATTCTACTGAATCGGATCATCGGATTGCCAAAGCCGTAGGTGGGCAAGGTGTTCTAGAGAATGGTCTGCTGGTTCATCCCATCTGTAATAGGATGAAATCAGATCTGAGCCTGGAAGAGATTAGAGCGGATTTGTTTGGTGAATTACTGTATTAATCAACAGAGCGATGAGCTCATTTTTGCAGAAGTATCAATGATTAATCACATGATTTAACTTTTGATACATTCAGCCAATATGGTTATTTTTAATTCAGTCCAGAATCACAACCAGAAACTAGCTGTAGTTTCTGAATGACCGTCAAGGTCCTTAGTTTCGCCCATAGATTCCCTCTGTGGGCTTTTTTTGATCAAAAATTGTATAGATGCTCTAAAATAAACCTTTTAGCATTTCATAAGCAATTAGGATTAAGGCTGAGACCATCAGCACAACAAAAATGAGTTCCACTCTAGTTAACAACTTAGTTCCATTTACTTTTCACTTAATTTATATAGCAGTTAACTCGTAGCATAAATGACATAACATGACATGGAAAATAATCAAAAAGACAGAATTTGGATTTTGATCAGATCTGCATGTTTACATGCTTCTACAGCAGCTTTGAATGTTTCACTTAACCTTTAAACTTTTCTTAAAACTAAATATATTTACATATACATTCTAAAATTTGATAGAATTTATTAAAACTTTAGATTCTAAGTGTAAATAATGAGAAGCGCTAATATTCGACGTGATGGCTACTTAAAATTTCTGAATACATGGCAAGACCGTGATGTCATTAAAGTGCTTTCGGGTGTACGTCGCTCTGGAAAATCCACCTTATTGGCGATGTTTCAACAAGACCTAAAAGCACAGGGCGTACAAGCCGAAAACATCATTGCCATCAACTTCGAATTTATGGAATTTGAAGAACTCACCGATTACCGTAAACTACATGATTATGTATTATCCAAAGTTGATAAAAGTAAAAAAAACTATGTTTTTTTAGATGAAATTCAACATGTTACAAATTTTGAGAAAGTAGTCGACTCTTTATATGTTCGGGATTATATCGATTTATATATTACAGGCTCAAATGCATTCTTTCTAAGTGGAGAACTTGCGACTTTACTTACAGGACGCTATATAGAGCAACATGTTTTACCCCTTTCATTCCAAGAATTTAAACAGTGGCATATTGAAAATAATCCGATCATCCAACAATTATCAAATCGTGATTTGTATGCCATGTATACGCGCAGTAGTTTCCCTTATACGCTTGCCATGACTAGCCAGCAGGAAACTTATGATTACTTGCAAGCGGTCTATGCCAGTGTAATGTTTAAAGATGTTATTCCACGTTTGAATACTGCCGATATTAACTCTCTCGAGCGTGTCACAAGATATTTGGCAAGCGTGACAGGCTCAGCTATTTCCATCAATAAAATTAAAAATACCTTTGTTTCAAGTGGGGTTAAAATTTCATTTGAAACAGTAAAACGCTATATTCAGGGCTTACAGGACAGTTTGTTATTTTATAGTGCCGCACAATTTAAAGTACGCGGGCGTGAGTTATTACAATCCTCTGAAAAATACTATTTAGTTGATGTCGGATTGCGCCGGATTATGTTGCCTGATGCTAATGCTGATCAAGGTCATATCTTAGAAAATGTGATTTATCTTGAGCTTGTCAGACGAGGTTATACGGTCTATGTAGGGCGGGTTGATGAATATGAAATTGATTTTGTTGCTGTCGATACTTTACAGAATTTAACTTATTATCAGGTGGCATTAGAAACGCTCAATGAGGAGACACTCAGCCGAGAGTTACGTCCATTACAGAAAATTTCTGATTCGTATCCCAAGTATTTGCTTACATTAGACACGATAGGGACTGAAGCGAATTATAATGGTATTGTAAAAATGAGTGCTCTCGATTGGTTGCTATCTGAAAATAAGTAAAGTTGAGGGTAGACATGGATACTATTATTTATTAATTAAAACTCAAAGACTTTTCAGCATTAACCAAGAGTGTGATCAAGCATAATTTCTGCTCCAATTGTGATGGATCGATTTACCTCGACTCGATTGAGTCAGACTATCATGATTGAGCCAGAGTCGCTTACTGAAAGTAGCGAGAATTGCGCTGGAGTTTCTGAAGGATATTAATTCCTTAGTTTGCCCATTCATCCATCTGGGCATTTTTTTTTTGATTAAAATACAATGCGGTTCTTGCTAAAAAATGACGGCACCCACCATAAAACACAATATTCCAAAAATAATCCAAGGCCATATCTTTGCCTTCGGTTGTTCTAAATTCTGAGGATTATATTCCGTGTGTTCTAGCGATGTCGGTTGTGGAACACGGGTCTTTTTAGAGTAAGGTTGGTGTTTAGAGTAAGATAGTCCCGTACCTGGAATGCCGACACTGGTTCGCGTACCTTTTTTCCCAATATTTAGAGAAGCACCAGGTTTGCCAATGCTGGCACTGCTGATGCCTTTATGGGTCAGATTAATTTTAAAACCCGGGAATAATTTAATACTTTTACGAAATCTAAAACCCATATTTCTCTCATTCTAAAACTTAGCTCAATTCACGCGCTATACCAGGATCCATGATCTGCTAGAGATCGTACTTTGACGGCTATCATCAGGATACTAGTATATTTTTTATCTGATGATTGCAATACTACCTTTAAATACCGTCAAAAATATTTACTGTATATTTGCTGTAGGGTAATCTTAAAGCTGCTATTTATTGACTGATTGGTATATGACGACAGATAAGCATGAAGTGCTTCTTCGAATGCGAGCCATCGAGTTGCTTGCTTACTGGGAAGGTCGTTTGGTTACCAATCGTTTGATGAGCTGGTTTGGGCTCAGTCGACAGCAGGCTTCTGCGGATATCAAGCGTTACAATACGCTGTATAACCCCGATGCCTTGATTCATGACCCCTCCGTCAAGGGTTATGTGCCTAAGGCCAGCTTCCAGCCTGTACTGACTACAGCGCATATCAATGAATATCTCAATATGCTCTCGGGCTTGGTCAGTGAATCGCATGCCCTTATTGCGATGCCAGAACCGAATCTTACAGCAGTTCAATTACCTGATCGCAGTGTACGTCCTGAAGTGATTCGGGAAGTTTTGCGTGCCTGCCGCAACCAAAGTACTTTAAAAATGATTTATGCCTCGATGCAGAATCCGCAGTGGCATGAACGCATCATTTCCCCACACACCCTGGTGTATACCGGTTTTCGCTGGCATGTCCGTGCCTATTGCCATCAGAGCAAGCAGTTTAAGGACTTTTTACTCTCCAGAATTGATCGCACACCTGTTGTGATGGCGATTGAGTCAGTAGGCCCTGCTCAGGATCAGCAATGGCATGAAGAAATTGTACTGACGCTGATCCCTAATCCAAAATTGAACTCATCACAACAAGCGCTGGTCGAAAAAGACTTCGGCATGCCTGATGGCAGATTACAGATTCCGGTGAAAAAAGCCCTGGCTCACTATACTTTGCAGCGATATCAGGCCGCGATCACGCTGGCTGAGGCGGATGATGCCTTGAAATATCCCTTGGTACTACAACGCTCAGATATCGAAAAGCTGTCGTCTTACCTGTTTGATCAGGCGTCATAGGAGATTGGCTATGTTAGAACAATTTCATTATGACAGTGACCTGATTGGCGGTTCCCTGATGGTGCGTGAAAGCCGGCTGATCGCGGATCTGTTATTACGAGAAGCGACTCCAGAACAATGGCATCAGGCCATTCAGATTGACAATATTCTGCAAAAAAGAACGCCTGCTTCAGCCCAACGTAACGCCACTGCCATTCGTAAGCGTCTTGAGCGCTTAGAGCCTGATTTCTGGAAAGCTTTGCGGGATGGGGATGATGAGCTGGCGACTCAGGTGGCTTTTTGTGGGGCACTGGAACGCAACCTGTTGCTGCTTGAGTTTATGGAAACGGTGATGAGGGATGCCTATATCTCCCAGGCGCAATACTTGGACAGTTATATCTGGTCAGATTTTTTGGATGAACGCTCACAACGTGATCCGGATATCTGTGATTGGAAAGAGTCCAGCAAGAAAAAAATGGGGCAGGTGGTGTTTCGCATGCTGGCAGAAGCCGGTTATTTAAAAAGTACCCGTAAGCTGGAGTTGCAGCGCGTGATCGTCAGAGCAGAGCTGCGTAGCCTGTTGGAAGAACATTATAAACAACGCATTAAAAGATCTATGGAAGTGTCGGTATGGACGCGTTAGTTGTAGAGGGGCAGCAATGAGTCAAACAATACATGAGCGTCTGAACCAGATTCCAGAGCGAATACTTTCAACCGAGTTTCTCACTGGACAAGGATTGGGCAATGAAATTGGCTTCTGGATTTTTGATTATGCACCTGAAGATGAGTTGAAGGTGCGCGAATATCTGCATTTTCTAGACGGGATGCTGGAGAAAAAACACAGTCAGCTGAAGGTGGTGAATATCAACCTGCTGCAAGCCGTGGTGGATTATCTGTCTGAGCGTAACTTCATCGATAAAGCCATTCAAATGCAAAAAGCCAAAGGCGATGAGGCGCTGCTCAAAGCGCTGAAAGGCCCACTGCATATGGATAAGTTCGCGCCCTATCTGGTGAGTAAATATGCCACCAATGCACAAGATATTGTGTTGATGACTGGGGTAGGGTCGGTTTGGCCACTGTTACGTGCCCATCACTTATTGAACAGTTTGCATTCGTTACTGGGGCATAAGCCAGTGGTGCTGTTTTACCCAGGTTATTACGACGGTCAAGCGATGAGTTTATTTGGAAAAATTCCAAGCAATAATTACTACAGAGCATTCAGATTAGTGCCTTAACACGGCAAATAGAAATAAGAATTCGGGGGAATGGATTGAGATGAACATTAAAGAACTTTTTTATAAGCCATTAGATCGTGCGATTAACGGGGTCGTAAAAGCAGACCAGAATGACAATACTACGGTTTATCAGGAACTCGATGAGTATGTGGTCACCAATGAACTGGAAAAGCATTTTCGGGACTTTTTCCAGTCTTATGGCACAGACCTGAGCGATCCTTCGATTGCCAACCGTGTCGGCGTATGGATTTCAGGCTTCTTTGGTTCAGGTAAATCACATTTCCTGAAAACCTTGTCGTATATTCTGGCCAATAAAGTGGTACGTGATGCGCAAGGTAACGAGCGTAGCGCCGCAGAATTCTTTGATGAAACTAAAATCCGCGATGCATTTATCCGTGCCGATATTGGCAAGGCCGTTAGCCATCATGCCGATGTCATCCTGTTTAACATTGACAGTAAAGCCAGTTCCAATGACGATGGCAATCCGATCCTGAATGTGTTTTTACGTGTGTTTAACGAGTATCAGGGTTTTAGTGCTGACCATCCACATATTGCCCATATGGAACGTCACCTGAGCCAGAAAGGGGTGTATGAACGCTTTAAACAGGCGTTTGAGGAATCCAGCGGCATGTCTTGGCTAGAAGAACGTGACGGATATCAGTTCTATCAGGATGATGTCGAAACTGCGATTTCTCAGGCACTGAATCTATCAGCAGAAGCTGCACACAAGTGGTTTGAGGATTCTGAGCAGACCTTTAGTGTTTCGGTTGAAAACTTCTGTCAGTGGGTGAAAGAATACCTGGACAGCAAAGGACCCCAGCAACGCATGTTGTTCTTGGTCGATGAAGTGGGGCAGTTTATTGGCAGCGATACCCGCTTGATGCTGACATTGCAAACCATTACTGAAAACCTGGGTACGATCTGTAAAGGCCGCGCTTGGATTATCGTCACCTCACAGGCAGACATCGATGCTGTTTTAGGTGAGATGTCTTCTTCCAAAGCCAATGACTTCTCCAAGATTGCTGGTCGTTTTAAAACCCGGTTATCACTGTCCAGTTCCAATACCGATGAAGTCATCCAGAAACGTTTATTACGTAAAACCCCAGAAGCAGAAGCATTGCTCAGATCAGTGTTTGAGCAAAAGGGCGATATCTTAAAAAATCAGATTACCTTTGACCGTTCAGGCCCAACCCTAAAGAACTATGAGGGGCCAGACAGCTTTATCCATAACTATCCTTTTGCGCCGTACCATTTTCAGCTGGTACAAAAAGTATTTGAAGAAATCCGTAAGGTCGGTGCGACCGGTGCACACCTGGCCTATGGTGAACGGTCCATGTTGGATGCGTTCCAGATGGCCGCGAATGCGATTGCTACAGATGAAGTCGGTGCCCTGGTTCCTTTCCACCGCTTCTATACTTCAGTGGAAGGATTTCTGGATACAGCAGTGAAGCGTACCATCGACCAGGCAGGGCAGAATAAGACCCTGGATGGTTTTGATGTGCAGATGCTGCGTACCCTGTTCATGATCCGCTATGTCGATATCATCAAAGGTACGCTGGATAACCTGGTGACTTTGTCGATTGAGAAAATTGATGAAGATAAGCTGGCATTGCGCAAGCGGATTGAAGAGAGCCTGCAGCGTCTGGAAAAAGAGAGCCTGATTACTAGGAATGGTGATGAGTTCCTGTTCCTAACCAATGAAGAGCGGGATATTACCCGAAAAATTAAAGCCACAGACTTAGCGGCTTCAGAAGAAAATAAAGAGTTAGCCAACCTGATCTTTAAAGATTTACTGCGCGATCAGAACAAATACCGCCATCAAGCCAACAAGATGGACTATCAGATTGGTCGTTTTCTGGATGGTCATAGCCTGGATGGCAAGTATGAGAGCGATTTGAAAGTTGAAATCATTTCTCCGCTGGATACGGAATACAACCTCTATACTGAAGCTTACTGTATTGGTAAAAGTACTCAGGCCGAAGGACAAGTCCTGTTTAAACTGGCAGACGATAAACAGTTCTTTAATGAACTGCGCACCTGGCTGAAAACCAATAAATTTATTCGGTTAAATGATGATGGCACTCAGTCCGATATCACCCGTATCCTGGCAGACCGTGGCCGTGAGAACCAGGAGCGTAAAAAACGCCTGCGTGTCCGGGTCGAAGAAATGTTGCTGGACGCGGAAAGTTATGCCTTGGGTCAACATCTACAACTTTCATCTTCAAGTCCAACCACCAAGCTGGATGAGGCTTGTCGTTATTTGCTGGAAAACACTTATACCAAACTGAGCTATCTGCAGGTCTATCAGCAGGATGCCTGGCGTGAACTGAACGCCGTCTTGACTGTGGATGATATGGCGCAGCTCGGATTGTCTCTGGATGGCGGTCAGAGCAATCCCAAAGCCCTACAGGAAGTGGAGCAGTACATTGCACTACGGGCCACCGGTACAGAGCGTATTCTGGTGTCAGATGTGGTGGATCGTTTTGCCAAACGTCCTTATGGCTGGCCAGATGCCGAGATTTTACTGTTGGTGGGTCAGCTGGCTGCGATGGGGCGGATTTCACTACAGTTAAATGGCGGCAGCTTACAGTTAAAAGATGCCTTTGAGCCTTTACAAAACAGCCGCCGTCGCCGTGATGTGTCGATCATTAAAAAACGCCAGACTGATGATCAGGTATTGAAACAGGCACGCCAACTCACCCAAGAACTGTTCTCGGCGATGGGACCAGCGACTGAGAAAGAGCTATTTGAATTCTATTTGCAGCATCTTAAGACTTGGTTAGCCAACTTTAAGTCGTATAAGAGTAAAACTGATGTTGGGCAGTTCCCGGGTAAGAAAGTGATTGAAAAGTCTATTCTGACTTTGGAACGTCTGCTGGCGAATAGCGACAGCTTCGATTTCTTTAAGGCCGTGGTCGAGAACAAGGACGACTATCTGGATCTGGAAGAAGATTATCGTGATATTCATGAATTCTTCAGCAACCAGATGCCAAGCTGGCAACAACTGCAACAGGCCTTACGTCATTTTGAGAAAAACAAACAGGCGCTGGGCAGTGATGAGGTGGCAAAAAAAGCCCTCTCTGAATTACATCGCATTTCCACCCTTGAATCGCCCTATGGTCTGTTAAATAAAGTGGCTGATTTGGTTCGTACAGTGGAAAGCGTCAATGAGCAATTGTTGACTGAGAAGCGCAATCAGGCGATAGAACACATTGATGACAAGATCAAACAGTTAGAAGCCGAGATTAAAAACAGTGGTATTGCCACCGCTGAGCTGAGTAACAAGCTATTACGCCCACTACAACTGCTGAAAACGGATATTGAAGTGGAAACTAGCCTGTCCACCATCTATATGTTGCAAACTCAAACCAGCGTCGAGCGTTTTGATGAAGCCTTGTATGAGTTGGAAAGCGAAGTTCAGGCGGAAATCCAGCGTCAGGCCAAAGCGGCACAACTGGCTCAGAGCAAAGCCGAGAGTGTGGCGAGTTCAGCAACTACAGCCAGCCCAGTTACATCAACACCTGCTGCGAGTCCGGTACAGTCTGTGACAGCCGTAGTGCCACCGAAACCTGTTGTCGAAGTTGATGTCGCCAGCATTTACAGCAAAAGCTCAAGTAGTGTCTATCTGGAAACAGAAGAATCAGTGGATCAGTTTGTAGACGCACTCAAAGCTGAACTGAAAAAAATCGTGAGTGATAAAAAGCGTGTGCGTATCCGCTAACTCGGGTTAGGGATATCGGCATCAGTCATTAATTAAAGGTTTAAAGATGAATACCAGTAATATTAAAAAATACGCACCGCAAGCACGAAATGATTTTATCGCAGCGATGCGCAAGCAAGCCGCTAAATATGGCATCACCGCAGACCGCATTTTACCGGCAGAACAGAAAGGGGACTTGCTGCTGATTGGCGATCAGGTTTTTCCGCTATCAGTCATGAAACCACGTGAGAAGCTGATCAAGCGCATTCAAACCAGCAGTTTTGAGCAGACGATTGATTATATCGCTTATAGCTGGTTTAACCGTCTCTGTGCCATTCGCTACATGGAATGCAAAGGCTTACTGGATCATGGTCGCCGTGTGCTGAGCAGTGCCGATGGTAGTGCAGGCTTGCCGCAGATTCTGGAAGAATGTCTGGACATTGAGCTACCGGGTTTAGATGCCAGCCGTGTGGCTGAACTCAAGCTGGATGGCAATAAAGACGAAGAACTCTATCGTGAATTGTTACTGGCGCAGTGTCATGCGTTGAATCAGGTGATGCCACTCCTGTTCGAACAGGTGTCTGATGAGTCAGAACTGTTATTACCGGATAACCTGACCAAAACCGATTCGTTGATCCGTGATCTGGTCAGCAGTATTCCAGAAGAAGACTGGTCGGATGTGCAGATTATTGGCTGGCTGTATCAGTTCTATATTTCTGAAAAGAAAGACCAGGTGATTGGTAAAGTTGTCAAAAGTGAAGATATCCCTGCCGCGACACAATTATTCACCCCAAACTGGATTGTGAAATACCTGGTACAGAACAGTGTTGGTCGTCTATGGATGATGGCACAGCCAGAAAGTATGCTTGCCAGTGGGTGGGAATACTATATTCAGCCGGCTGAGCAAAGCGATGAAGTCAATGCACAGTTAAAACAGCTGATTGATGTACGGATCAGTGAAGATGGCGATAGCTTAAACCCTGAAAGCATTACGGTACTGGATCCGGCCTGTGGTTCGGGGCATATTCTGGTGGAAGCCTACGATTGCTTAAAAGCGATTTATTTGGAACGTGGTTACCGCAGTCGTGATATTCCACGTTTGATTCTGGAAAACAACCTGTACGGGATTGATATTGATACCCGTGCCGCGCAGTTAGCCAGTTTTGCGCTATTGATGAAAGCGCGTGAGGATGACCGCCGTTTATTTAGCAATCCACCGAAGCTGAATATTATTGCGCTACAAGACAGTCAGGATTTAGATGCAGATCAAATCTGGAAAGATCTCAACTTAAACCAAGCATGGCAAAAAGGCAGTCATGTCGATCTGTTTGGCAATGATCAAAAGGATTTAAGCAGTCCTGAAAATGACGAACGTTTTAAGCTGATTCAGGAAGTTTTAGCTAAGTTTAAAGAAGCCTCAACTTTTGGTTCTTTAATTTGTATGGATAGCCCAGAACAAGATTTTATCGATTTGCAAAATACCTTAGAAGGCTTGGTTATTGAGGGCGATACCTTACAGAAAGCCGCTGCTAAAAAATTATTGCCTTTGGTTATACAAGCAAAACTTTTAGCGAAAAAATATGATGCTGTAATCGCTAACCCGCCGTATATGGGTGCGAATACAATTACAAACTTAAAAGAATTCGCTAAAGATTACTATCCTGATAGTAAATCAGACCTCTTTGCCATGTTTATAGAACGTGGTTTCGATTTTTGTAAAGAATCTGGTGCTAGTAGTATGGTAACAATGCAGGGATGGATGTTTTTAACATCATATCAAAACATGCGGGAAAAATTACTTCTAAATCATTCAATTTGGACTATGGCTCATTTGGGAGCCCGAGCTTTTCCAGAGATATCAGGCGAAGTTGTACAGACTGTAGCATTCGTAGGTCAAAAAAAACATATAGGGGGTGTAAAGCCGGCTTTCTTCAGATTAGTAGATAAAAATCATGAGGAAAAACAATACCTATTAAAAAATAATTTAAATCGCTTTGATACAACCATTCAAGAAGATTTCCAAAAAATACCATGTAGTCCTATAGCATATTGGGTAGGTAATTCTATACGTGATAATTTTGAGAAAATGCCAGCATTAGCGGATATAGCTAATGCTAAAAGTGGACTAACAAGCGGAGATAAACCTAGGTTTGTAAGAGAGTGGTATGAAGTCAATCATACTAAGATCAATTTTGTAGCCAAAAATAATCAAATTAATTTAAATAAATGGTTCCCACATAATGATGGTGGTACTGCAAGAAAATGGTATGGAAACAGAAATCATATTATTAATTGGGAAAAAAATGGATTTGCAATTAAACAGCAGCGTAATTCTACCATTCGAAATCCATCATATTATTTTAAAGCTGGCGTAACCTGGACAGATATTTCGAGTTCTTTTTTTTGTGCAAGATTAGTAGATGAAGGCTTTATATTTGAAAATACAGGTTCTATGGTTTTTTCAAATAATTTAATAACAACATTAGGTTTATTAAATTCAAAAGTTGTTTTCTACTATATGAATCTTATGAATCCTACCTTACATTTTGGAGTTGGCGAAATAAATAAACTTCCATTTGATGTACAAGCAGCTAATGAAGAAAATATTAAGGTTTGTGTTCAATTATCTAAATATGATTGGGACTCCTACGAAACCTCATGGGACTTTACCCAAAACCCCATTATTCGTAGCCAACAGCCAAACTTAGAACTAGCGTTTAACACATGGCAACAGCAAAATACTGACGCCGTGGCTGAAATGAAACGCTTGGAAGAAGAAAACAATAAGCTGTTTATTGATGCTTATGGTTTACAGGATGAACTTACACCAGACGTACCAGATGAACAGATCACTTTAACTCGTGCCGACCGTGAAAAAGACAGCCAGCGTTTAGTCTCTTATGCACTTGGCTGCATGATGGGGCGTTATAGTCTGGATGAACCAGGTCTGATCTATGCCCATGCAGGTAATCAAGACTTTGATGCTAGCCGTTATCAAACATTCCCGGCAGATGCTGACGGTATTATTCCATTGACCGAAATGCACTGGTTTGAAGATGATGCAACGCACCGTATTCGAGAGTTCTTAACTGCCGTTTGGGGGAAAGAGACACTGGATGCCAATATGCAGTGGCTCGCAGAAAGCTTAGATAAAAAAGCCAGTGAAACGGCTGAAGACACCATTCGCCGTTACCTCGCCAGCAAGTTCTATAAAGATCACATGCAGACCTATAAAAAGCGCCCGATCTACTGGCTATTCAGCAGTGGTAAACAGGGGGCTTTCCAGGCGTTGGTGTATTTGCATCGTTATAACGAAAGCACCTTGGCGCGTATGCGTACCGAATATGTTATGCCACTGATTTCCAAAATGTCCGCCTATGCTAATTCTCTGGAAACAGCAAAAGAAAGCAGTGACTCTGCGGCTGAAATCAAACGCATCGAGAAAAAACTGCAAGACTTGCATAAGCAACAGGCTGAACTCAGTACTTTTGAAGAAAAGCTGCGTCATTATGCCGATCAGCGTATTACGTTAGATCTGGATGATGGGGTGAAAGTCAATTATGGCAAGTTTGGGGACTTGTTGGCTGAAGTCAAAGCGATTACGGGGGAGAAATGATGAATGCTTTTTCTCCGGTACTAGACCTTGATGAGGTCGTTGCATGAATTTAAGTCAACTACAACAAGGTCTGGAACAAGCCTTTTATATTGAACAGCACCGGATTGTCTTCTGGTACGATGCGGAACAGTCCTTTAGCGAAGAAGTAAAGGCGTTAAAACTGAATGATGTTCATATTCTGAATATGGCAGAAGAATCCAGCCTTGCGATTAAGCTTAAACTGGAACTTGAGGATCAGCAGGGCAAATACTTGCTGTATTTTCCAAGTCCTGAGCCTGAAACTGAAAAAGACTGGTTACTGGACATCAAGCTCTATTCACGCATCTTCTATGCCGATCGTTTCTCGATTATTTTCAATGAGCTTGGGCTACAGCAACAAAGTTTAAGAGAACATCTGGCCAAACGTGAAGAGTTCCTCAAAGCCAAAGCCCGTCTGAGCGCATTAAAACGTTATACCCAGCCTGATGCAGATGAACAGAATCTGGATATGGCCATGATTGCAGCTGTGGTCAAGGCCGACAGTGCCGAACTCATGCATATCGTTCTGGCACTGGCAGATGAAATGGTACAGCAGAACCTGGCTCTGGAAGTCAATCCAGACTCCTTTGCTGAACTGGAAAAATTCCAACTGGTGCCAGCTTTGGTCACCGCATTACAGGCGGAAATTGGTTATCCAGCATCGGTTGAAGAATTGAATGGGGAAGCACCATTCAAGCTCGGTACGTTCTTTATCCGTTTGATGACTACAGGTTTCTGTGAAAGCCTGGGCGATATACCGCTATGGGCTCAAGAACTGGTGATGTCATCCGTCAGCTCCCGTGCGACGGCTAGAGCCTTTTTGTCGCGCTGGAGAGACAGTTCTAAATACTACCCAACCTTCGATACGCTTTCCCAGACCGTGGCGAATGCACTGCGGATCCAGGAGAGGGTCGGGGCCTTTGATCTGGGGCAGCTGCTGGATGTCATGACCTTTGAAGTGATTGAACAAAAGATCATTGTTGATTTGGCCAGTCATATCCCTGCAGCAACCAAAGCTGAACTGGAACATTTCAGAACGATTATTTCTACCCGTCTGGATGGTTATTGGGCTTCCAAACATAAGGATGATGCAACACGCCGTAAATATCGTACTGTCTATACAGCGTTGCAGGCAGCCATTGAGCTGTTTAGCCTGCGACAGCAGTTTGATGCCGGTTTCTATTTCGACTCCAGTGAAGCTTTGTATAAAGCCTACGAGCAGGAGTTGTATCGCTTTGATATGGCCTATCGCCACTACAGTGCTGCTTCTCAACGCGCTCATGTCGATATCCTGAAAAAACTCGATGAAGAAGTGGAAAATTGCTATTCCTACTGGTTTATTGACCACTTGGCACGCAACTGGGGCGAGCGGATTGAAGCTGAGCAACGCTTGAATGTCTGGAAAATGGCAGATATCCCAAATCAGCAGAACTTCTACGATACTCACGTTAGACCCTTACTCAGTTCCGCAACGAAACGCCGTATTGTGGTGATTATCAGTGATGCTTTCCGTTATGAAGCTGCGGTAGAGCTGCGTGATCGTATCAATGAAAAGCGTTATTCTGAAGCGACCTTGTCTTCACAGCTGGGCGTTGTCCCAAGTTACACCACACTTGGCATGGCCTCGTTGTTGCCGCATCAGACTTTGGAGTACAAAGAGGCCGCAGGTGATGATGTTTTAGTAGATGGGCAGTCCAGCAAAGGGACTGCAGCACGATCCAAAATTCTGGCTGCCTATAATGGATTGGCAGTAACCGCTGAAATGGTAAAAGGCTGGTCGCGTGATGAAGGCCGTGAAGCGCTGAAAGATCATGAGCTGATTTACGTTTATCACAACGTGATTGATGCACGCGGTGACAGTGCCTCGACAGAATCAGAAACCTTTATGGCGGTAGAACATGCTATTGAAGAGCTGACCGAACTCAGCCGCAAAATCTTAATGCACTTCAATATTTCTACCCTGTTGATTACAGCCGACCATGGCTTCCTGTTCCAGCAAAGTAAACTGGAATCTGCGGATCGTTCAAGCTTGACTGAAAAACCTGCCAATACATTGAAGAGCAAAAAACGCTATGTGATTGGGCATGGTTTACCAGAGAGCAAGGAAGCCTGGAAAGGCTCAACCCAAGCTACGGCAGGCACATTATCTGCGACTGATTTCTGGATTCCAAAAGGGGCGAACCGTTTCCATTTCGTAGGAGGCTCACGTTTCGTGCATGGCGGCATCATGCCTCAGGAAATTGTGGTACCGGTACTGATGGTAAAACAGCTACGTGGTGAAAAGGCTGGACAGCGGACCAAGCGTAAAGTTGAGGTCATTTCTACCAAATCCACGCTGAAGATGGTCAATAACATCCAGAAGTTTGATTTGATGCAAACCGAAGCTGTCAGTGAGCTGGTCATGCCAGTGACTTTATCCATTGCCATTTATGATGGGGATCTTAAAGTTTCCAGTGAAGAAACTTTGACTTTTGATAGCACTACCGACTCTGTTGCCGATCGGGTCAAACAGGTCAGACTGTCATTGTCTGGCACTGATTTTGACCGTAAGAAAGATTACTTCCTGGTACTGAAAGACAAAGACCTGAATATCGAGATGCAACGCTATAAGGTCACCATTGATTTGGCATTTACCGATGACTTCTTCTAATAACGAATTAACGATAGAGCGTAGCCTACATGGAATCTGCTAACGATAAAGAACTGGATCAGCTGCTGAATGAACACTTTGCTGGGCGGGTGGTACGTAAGGATCTAACTAAACTGATCAAAGAAGGGGCCAATGTCCCTGTCTATGTACTCGAATACCTGCTGGGGATGTACTGTGCCTCGGATGATCCAGAGATCATTGAACAGGGACTACGTAACGTAAAGACCGTACTGGCTGAGAACTACGTCCGACCGGATGAAGCCGAGAAGGTGAAATCCCTGGTCCGTGAACGGGGCAGTTATAAGGTCATTGATCGGGTGACTGTAAAGCTGAATGAGCGTAAAGACAAATACGAAGCATCATTTAGTAATCTTGGCATCAAAGATGCCGAAATCTCGGCAGGCATCGTCAAAGAGTATGAAAAATTACTTGTTGGTGGTATCTGGGTCATTGCTACGCTCAGTTATTATTTTGAAGAAGGACAGACTAGTTCTCCATTTGGCGTGAGCTTACTCAAGCCGATTCAAATGCCGAATATGAATATGGATGAACTTTTCAGTGGCAGAGCAGCATTAAGCACTGATCAGTGGCGCGAGAGTTTAATCCGTTCGATCGGCATGGAACCGGCTTCGTTAAAAGAGGATGTGCAATGGCACCTATTAGCGCGTATGGTTCCGTTCGTTGAAAATAACTATAACGTTTGTGAACTGGGACCACGCGGTACCGGGAAAAGCCATATTTACAAAGAGTGTTCACCGAATAGTATTTTAGTCTCCGGTGGACAAACGACTGTCGCCAACCTGTTCTATAACATGAGTAGCCGCCGTATTGGTCTGGTGGGCTTATGGGATGTGGTAGCTTTTGATGAAGTTGCTGGTATTTCCTTTAAGGACAAAGATGGCGTACAGATCATGAAAGACTACATGGCCTCAGGATCTTTTGCCCGTGGTCGTGAACAGATGGAAGCCTCAGCTTCGATGGTTTTTGTGGGTAATATTAACCAAAGTGTTGAATCCTTGGTGAAGACTAGCCACTTATTGGCTCCTTTTCCTGAAGCCATGATCGATTCAGCATTCTTTGATCGCTTTCATGCCTATATCCCGGGTTGGGAAATTCCGAAAATGCGCCCGGAATTCTTTACCAACCGTTATGGCTTGATCGTTGATTATCTGGCTGAGTTCTTCCGGGAAATGCGTAAGCGTAGTTTTGCGGATGCCATTGAGAAGTACTTTAAGCTAGGGAATAACCTGAATCAGCGTGATGTGATTGCCGTTCGCAAGACGGTTTCTGGATTGATGAAGCTGCTCTACCCACATGGTCAATTTAACAAAGAAGATGTACGGCAATGCCTGGAATATGCGCTGCAGGTGCGCCGTCGGGTCAAAGAACAGCTGAAAAAAATTGGGGGGATGGAATTCTATGATGTGCATTTTAGCTATATCGACAATGACACCCTAGAAGAGCATTTTGTTTCGGTAAAAGAGCAGGGTGGAGGTGGACTTATTCCCGAAGGTCCTGCTAAACCAGGCTTCCTGTATACCATTGGCCTCAGTAATAAGGGCATGCCAGGCTTATACCGCTTAGAACTTCAAGTCACTAAAGGTTCAGGAAAATTGGCGACATCTGGCTTATGGAATTCAAGTAGTGCCAAAGAACAGGTCAAGATTGCTTTTGATTACTTCAAGGCCAATGCATCCCGGATCTCGGGGGGCAGTAAGGTGCTGGAACATGATTTCCACTTACATGTGGTGGAATTACAGAATACCGGCCCGCTCAGCCATCTTGCTCTGCCAAGTTTAGTGGCTTTCGCTTCTGGCCTCTTAGGACGATCGGTACAAAGTCAGATGGTGGTACTGGGTGATATGAGCTTGGGTGGTTCAGTGACACCGGTGGAAAGTATTGCCGAATGTCTGCAAGTTGCTTTTGATGCGGGTGCCAAGAAGGTTGCTTTACCAATGAGTAGTGCGGCAGATATCCCAACGATTCCTGTGGAACTGTTTACCAAGTTCCAGACCAGCTTTTATGCAGATCCGGTGGATGCGGTGTTTAAAGGGTTAGGGGTGGATTAATTTCATATCTGTCTGGAAGAGTTACAGTAGATTGTTTTAAATTCAGTTTCTCAAGTTAAACACCATGTTGTAAAAGCATAATACTGCCTCTTTTAAAGAGCTAGTATTTTAGGGGGGATTACCCTTCATTTTTTTTTGATCAGATATCTGTTGTACTTTGACAGGATTTTGTTGATCTAAATATTTTTGATACCAAACACGCAATGTTTCAGGAGTACAACCGATTTTAGGATCAATAGCTGTGATTGCTGCCCAAGTAGAAGGATAATCTTTTTCAGATTCAATCAATAATTGAACCGCTCTTTCTCTGATTTCAGGGGGCAATTTTACTTTGCCATTTGTAAGGTAAAAGGGGTCAATTTTAGAATGCCGTTGACAATGTATCGCCTTTTGAGTTTGAAGCAATGTACAATGATAAGATTAACCCGTTAGGTCAGGTGGCCTAACTTAAATAAAAAGTCTCCGACAAACCCGGTACGGTTCACTATCTATTGTTATTCTTACCTGAAATTGATGTGAGCTTATAGAGACAAGGTAAATTTGCAAAAGTGCCGGCTATTCAGTGTTCATTGAATGTTTAATTTAATTTATTAAGCTTGACCTTGGAGTGGCTCTAAGCCTTATACTTGGTACAAATTTTTCGATTGTTATGATGATGCGTTCTACTACATGGATTACAGTCTTGGTTGGATTGTTCATGTTCCAAAGCTTTTGGAATGTGGCGGCGGCCTTTTGTGTCCATGAACAACAGCCTCAATCACAGCAGAGTTATCATTTTGGTCATCACCAAAATACCTTGTGTGCCAGCGATAGTCGTCAACACGATCATAATGGACAGTCAGAAAACATAAAAACATTCAGTAGCGATTTAGAAATCGGTGAAGATCATCAAGATCATCTACCATCGATGACGCATTTGATTGTACAAAATGAAAAAGTAGATGTGTTTCATCCAAGCTCTGAAGTTAAAGTGAATCCACAATTTCATTGGAAAAACAGCTATCAGGCTCCTGACCTGTTTCAACAAAGCCCACCTCCCGAATTTTCCCCGCTCATGGTGGGGTAGCCTAAAACATTCCCACCACTTTTATTATTTAAATAAGTGGGAAAAATCATGTCTTCACAATCAATTATACTCTTGCGTCATAGCTTGGTTGCTTGTATATGTGCAGCGGCTATGCAATATAGCTATGCTGAAAACGTTACCAGCTTTGAATCCGCTTTAGCAAAAGTACAAAGTTACCAGACTCAAGACAAGCTGTGGCAACAAGTTCAGCAAATATCTGAATTGAATATTCAGCAAAGTCGGTTATGGCAGAATCCAAGTATAAGTTTAGAACAGTCTGGCTTTGGCTCAGGTCAAGAACAGGAATTCAATGTTGGCGTTAGTCAACCTCTAGATCTATTTGGTCAGCGTAAGCTGAACCGGGTGATTGCCAATACCTCGAATCAACAAATCCAATTGCAACAGCAATTATGGAAGGCACAAAGCCAACTGATTGTTAAATTTGCATGGTCGCAATTTGCACTTGCTGAGGTTGAGCAGTCTGCTTATTCAGTACAGTTAAAAACAAGTAAAGCCAATCTGGACAGTGCCCAGAAACGCTATCAGGCAGGCAGTATTGCCCTGGTTGATTTTGAGCGTACCCAAATTGAAGCGCTAGAAATCCAACGACTTTATCAGCAAGCGATGCTGAATAAACAAGCTGCCGGTCGTCAGCTGTCTAATTTGTGGGGGGGAGAAACATCTTCACATCTTCAATTGAATAAAACCGCTATCCCTTGGCCAGAGCAAAGTCTCCAAACTGTGCAACGGTATATTGCTGAAGGGTGGCTAGAAAAATTCTATGCCTTGAACATTCAGCAATCGGATCATCAAATTGAAAATTTAAGAATTCAGGCACGTCCCAATCCGACTTTAAATGTAGGTATGAAACGTAGCAAAACCCCTAATGAAAGCAACGATACGACTTTGGCAATCGGCGTGGCTATTCCACTGAATATTTTTAACCGCCAGCAATATGCGATCCCGATGGTCCAGCAACAGCAAATATTGCTGAACCAACAGCAGCAGCGTGAGCTGAAGCAACAAATACTCAATATTGCCAACAGCATGCATCAGCTCAAAGGTTTACGTAGCCAGTTCGATGCCACAACAGCACAAGTTACTTTGGCGACCAAAGTTCAGAGCCGTACTTTACAAGGGTTTCAGGCAGGGAAACTGTCCATTACCGACGTTCAGCAAGCAACCACCCAACTGCAGAATCTTCGATTGGGTCAATTACAAATTCTACGTCAAGCTTGGCAAACTGCCCTCGCAGCTGAGGCACTCAGTATTGGCACAAGTTATGAAGAAATTAGCCGTTCGGATGCCTATACACAACTGAATAAAAAGGCAGTCGAAGCATCGCAAAATTTAATCAATGGGGGAGCACGATAAAATGAACGCCAAGCAAAACGGAAAAATATCCCAGTCTCTCATGATTGCAATTTTGATTCTGATTACGGTCTTGGTCAGTCTGGTTATTTGGTTAAGTTCAAAAAAAACTGAATCTGAGGGGCATGGTCATGATGAGGGAAATGCCGAACATTCTGATGAAGATAGTTCTGAAGAAGGACATGCTGAAGAAGGCGAAATACAACTGACCAGCCAACAAATGGTTGAACAAGGTTTAAAAGTTGCTGTTGCATCCACAGGATTGGTTGAAAAGCTGACAACCCTGCCAGGTAAATTGGTGGTGAATACCGATCAACAAGCGCATATATCGCCTAATTTTAGTGGTCATGTCGAGCAGGTCAATGTGGCTTTAGGACAGAGCGTGCAAAAAGGACAAACGCTGGCTGTACTAATCGTGCCTGAACTGATCGACCAACAGGCAAATCTGCGTATGGCACAGGTGAATCTGGATTTGGCCCGTAAAGATTACCAGCGCGAACAGCAACTCTGGTCACAGGGGATTTCTGCCAAACAGGATTACCAGCGTGCCGAAAATGCCTACCGTCAAGCGCAGATTACTGTCCAGTCCTCACAAGCACGTTTAAATGCATTAGGTGCAAGTGGCAATAACAATGGGCGTTTTCTGATTAAAGCACCGATCTCTGGGGTGATCAGTCAAAAAGATATTGTGGTCGGTGAAAATGTGCAACTGGCTAATCAGCTCTTTGTCATTGAACAGCTGAAAGATTTATGGCTTGAGTTTAATTTGCCGAATCAATTCTCAGGTCAACTGCAAGCCGGGCAAAAAATTGACTTTAAAGTGAATGATTCAGATCAAATCTATAAAGCTACTGTACAAAGCTTAACCTCTCAGGCAGATGTACAAACAGGGCGTCTGGTGGTGCGCGCAAAACTCGATGCGCAAGCTACTGAGTTGCGTTCTAATGTGTTAGTGAGAGTGTTGATTCCGGAAGCTACAGCAAAATCAGCCCTTCGGATTCAAAAGTCTGCGCTGCAAAGTATTGAAGGTGAAGACAGTATTTTCATCGTAGATTCAGAACAAAAAGGTCAAGTCCACTTAAAAGCACAGAAAGTGCAATTGGGGCAGGCTTCAAGTGATGGACAATGGCTTGAAGTGATTTCTGGGCTGACTGAAGGGCAGAAGTATATCGCTCAAGGCAGTTTCTTGTTGAAATCTGAATTAGAAAAAGACGAGGCAGGCCATGAACATTAATTCTGATCTGCCAAAACCAGAAGGTTTATTCGAACGAATCATTCAGTTTTCCATACAAAATGCGATTTGGGTGTTGCTCTTTGTCTGTACCTGGATTGCGGTCGGGGTGTATAGCTATCAGAAACTCCCGATTGATGCTGTACCCGATATTACCAATACCCAAGTCCAGATTAATACTCAAGCCAAGGGTTTTACTGCGCTTGAAGTCGAACAGCGGATTACCTATCCCATTGAAAATGCCATGGCTGGCATTCCGGATCTGGAGCTTACCCGTTCCATATCCCGTTATGGACTCTCTCAAGTCACCATTGTCTTTAAAGATGGGACTGATATTTATTGGGCCCGTCAGCAGATTAACCAACGGATACAGGAGGCGCAATCTGAGTTGCCTGCACAAATCGCACCGACGATGTCCCCCGTTTCTACGGGTCTCGGTGAGATTTATCAATGGGTACTGAAGGCAGATCCGAATGCGAAAAAGCCGGATGGAACTGCATACACGCCGATGGATTTACGTGAGATTCAGGACTGGATTGTGCGTCCTCAACTGCAACGTGTTAAGGGAGTTGCAGAGGTCAACAGTATTGGTGGTTTTGAAAAAACCTATGTGGTCTCTCCCGATTTAAACCGGATGCAGCAACTGAATATCTCATTAGAACAACTGCAACAGGCTTTAGCGCAAAATAATGAGAACCGAGGTGCAGGTTATATTGAAGACAATGGTCAGCAACTGACGGTACGTGTACCGGGTACATTCAATGGGCTTTCTGATATTGAGAACACCATGCTGGGTAGCCCAAATGGCAGCCCAATTCGGGTTGGTGATATTGCGCAAGTCTCTATTGGGCATGATTTAAGAACCGGTGGGGCAACCTATAACGGCAAAGAAACCGTTTTAGGGATTGCCATGATGGCGATGGGGGGAAATAGCCGGACTGTTTCTAAAGCTGTGGATGCCAAGCTTCAAGATATTCAGAATAGTTTGCCTAAAGGGGTAGTGATTGAAACGGTGTACGACCGTACTACCTTGGTTGAGAAGGCGATTAAAACCGTTCAGAAAAACTTGGTAGAGGGAGCAATCCTGGTCATCATCATTCTGTTCCTGTTTTTAGGGAATATCCGTGCTGCCTTGATTACTGCCTGTGTCATTCCACTCTCTATGCTGTTTACCTTAACCGGGATGGCACAGAAAAATATCAGTGCCAATCTGATGAGTTTAGGTGCACTCGATTTCGGCATCATTGTCGATGGTGCTGTGGTGATTGTCGAAAACTGTATCCGGCGTTTAGCCCATACACAGCAACTGTTAAAACGACCTCTCACACAAAGTGAACGCTTTAAGGAAGTTTTTCTGGCTGCCCGCCAAGCACGTCGTCCTCTTATTTTTGGTCAGCTTATTATTTTGGTGGTGTATTTGCCGATTTTTGCTTTAAGTGGTGTGGAAGCAAAAATGTTCCATCCGATGGCATTGACAGTGGTACTCGCCCTTGTTGCAGCCATTATTTTATCGATCACCTTTGTGCCTGCTGCTGTGGCATTGTGGGTCAAAGGCGATATTCAAGAAAAAGAAAGTCGTTGGATGTTATGGCTAAAAGCTAAATATCAGCAAACTCTTGATATTTCGTATCAATACAAAGCAGTTGTGCTGACTTTTGCACTGTGTGTATTAGTGATTACGGGATTTATCAGTACCAAACTCGGCAGTGAATTTGCACCACAGCTCAGTGAAGGAGACTTTGCGGTACAACAGTTACGTTCACCAAGTACAGGCTTAGAAGAGTCTTTACGTATTCAGGAGAATACTGAAAAACTTCTTTTAAAGAGTTTCCCTGAAATTAAGGCAGTATTTGCCAGAACGGGTACAGCCGAGGTTGCAACAGATGTCATGCCACCCAATATTTCAGATGGCTATATCATGTTAAAGCCTCGTTCAGAATGGCCAAATCCTAAAGAAAGTTTAGATGAATTACGTGGCCGTATGGTGACGTATTTAGCCACGATTCCAGGCAATAATAGTGAATTTTCACAACCGATTGAACTCCGATTTAATGAATTGATCTCAGGTGTGCGTAGTGATGTTGGTGTGAAAATCTTCGGTGATGATATGAATGTCCTCAATACTGAGGCGACTAAAATCTCCAAAATCATTCAGCAAATATCGGGTAGCAGTGCCGTGAAAGTTGAGCAGACCTCAGGTTTGCCATTACTGAATGTCGAGGTAAATAAAACTTTGGCTGCACAATATGGTTTGAGTGTGCGTTCAATTCAAGACCTTGTGGCAACCAGTATTGGTGGACAAAGCGTGGGAGAGATTTTAGAAGGCGATCGTCGTTTTGATTTTGTTATCCGTCTTGGAGAGCAAGACCGTAGTGTCGCATCTGTTTCCCAGTTACCTATTCAGCTTCCAAATGGTGGCAGTATTTTATTGTCGGATGTCGCGCAAGTCTCGACCATTGAAGGAATCAACCAAGTCAGTCGAGAAAATGGTAAACGCCGAGTTGTGGTTACAACGAATGTTGAAGGGCGTGATTTAGGGTCTTTTGTTTCTGATGTACAGACACAGCTCAAAGCATACACTTTGCCAAGTGGTTATTGGATAGAATATGGCGGTCAGTTTGAAAATTTGGCTTCAGCCAAAGCACGGATGCAAATCGTGATTCCACTGGCTTTAATCACTATCTTTATTTTACTGATGGCGGTCTTTCACAATGTCAAAGAAAGTCTATTGGTCTTTACCGGGGTACCCTTTGCCTTGACCGGTGGTGTGCTGTTCCTTTGGCTAAGGGATATTCCATTATCGATGTCAGCTGGAATTGGCTTTATTGCCTTATCTGGTGTTGCAGTCCTCAATGGACTGGTAATGCTGACCTTTATTAAGGAATTAAGGGACAAATATCCAGTGCATAAAGCCGTGTGGCAAGGGGCTATTTTGCGCTTAAGACCAGTGTTGATGACAGCTTGTGTGGCTTCACTGGGTTTTGTACCAATGGCGCTGGCAACCGGAACAGGGGCTGAGGTTCAACGGCCACTGGCAACCGTAGTGATTGGCGGGATTATCTCTTCAACATTACTAACTTTGGTGCTGTTACCCGTGCTTTATCGTTGGATAAATGAAAAGAAAGTTTCTTAATCCAATAGATTAGTCGATTTACAGCAGAGATATTGGCTGTTATCCAATATCTCTGCTCATCATAAATAGAATAAGGAAAATATTTTATGTCAGAACATCATGATCATAGCCATGCGGTTGTTACTGAAGAAAATAGTAAGAAGTTAATGGTTGCCTTAGGTTTAACGACTACTTTTTTAATAGTAGAAGTTGTCGCTGCTTTTATTACCCAAAGTTTGGCTTTGTTATCTGATGCAGCTCATATGTTTACTGATGTAGCCGCTTTAGCTATTGCTCTTGCCGCTATCAAAATTGGTAAAAAAGCCGCAGATGATAAAAGAACTTTTGGCTATCAGCGATTTGAAATTTTAGCGGCTCTGTTTAATGCGGTGATGCTTTTTGTGGTAGCAATATATATTGTATATGAAGCTTATCAACGTTTTACGAATCCTGCTGAAATTCAAAGTGTTGGAATGATGATTGTCGCGGTCATTGGTTTGGTCATAAATTTGATTTCAATGAAAATCCTTTCTGCTAGTGCTGAAGGAAGTCTAAATATAAAAGGTGCATATTTAGAAGTTCTTAGTGATGCTCTAGGATCGATAGGCGTGATTATCGGAGGAATAGTTATTTATTTTACCCAGTGGATGTGGGTTGATACCGTAATCGCTGTGTTAATTGGCTTCTGGGTCTTACCTCGAACTTGGATTTTATTAAAACAAAGTATTCATATTCTGCTTGAAGGAGTTCCTGATGAGATTGATATTGAGTCGTTAAGAAATGATTTATTGAAGCTAGAGGGCGTTGAAGGGATTCATCAGTTGAAAGTCTGGGCTATATCCTCAAGAAATATTCATTTAACTGCTCATTTGGTTGCTCCGAATAGCAATACAGATCAACTCTATCAAAAGGCCTTAGAAGTTCTAAAACATAATCATAATATTACTGAAATTACGTTACAAATAGAAAATACGAAATGTAATACATTGAACCAACATAAACACTAATTTGGACTTTAGTCTTCATATAGATGTTTTGTGTAACTTTAAAGTATACCCTAAAGTTACAATCTGGAAGTTCATGAAATTATGTATCATTTAAATGATTTTTAATCATAAGTAACATGTAACTTTAGTGTTAAAGAATTATAATTTACGAAATTGTTCATTTTTATCCAATTGGGGCGTGAAAAAGTGAAAGGCCAAAAAGTAGGGTATGTCCGGGTAAGTTCTGTCGAGCAAAACACTGGACGTCAACTTGAAGGAATTGAGGTCGACCGGATTTTTGTTGACCGTGCTTCAGGTAAAAATACTGACCGACCTAAATTTCAGGAAATGTTGAACTATGTCCGGGAAGGGGACAGGGTGATTGTACATTCAATGGATCGTTTTGCGCGAAGCCTAAAAGATTTGGTCACTGAAGTAGATAAACTGGTCAAACGAGGGATCGCCATCCAGTTTGTAAAAGAAAATATTACTTTTACAGCCGAATCCACCCCGATGGATAATTTGATGCTTCAAATGATGGGTGCTTTTGCACAGTTCGAACGTGAGATCATTTTAGAGCGGCAAAAGGAAGGAATAAAACTCGCCTCTGCTCAGGGGAAGTACAAAGGTCGGGTGCATAAACTAAAGCCTGACCAAGCTGAAGCTTTACGACAAGCATGGAAGGAGGGGAAGTATCCATCGAAAATGGCATTAGGGAAAGCTTTTGGGATTAGTCGTCAGGCGGTATACCGATATTTACAAGTTAGTGAATAGCTTATTGGGATTAGCAACTAAATTTAGTTTAACTTATAAAAATCATGAAACACTGTTCGAATTTTAAGCGTGGAACATGAATAATCAATAAAAAGCCGCTCTGCTGGTGCCCTATATTTCAGAACGGCTTGCTTTAATATAATGATATTTAAAGAGAAATATCAAGCATTACGTATAACGTGTATTATGTTAATTTTAGGAAAAGTGAAAAATAATCTACAATAGAATCTACGAAAAATTGGCCATCAATTATGCCTGATTTCTCCAGTGGAAATAATTGGATTGTGAGATCCCCCACTCAAAATCATAAATTAGAAAGAATTGAAGCATTTCTTTCCAATTATGCTTATAAACCTCACCGACATGATACTTATGCTATTGGCAGGACTCTTTCCGGAGTTCAAAACTTTCATTACAAAGGTACATTGCAACATAGCTTGCCAGGCATGACTATGGTTCTACACCCGGATGAAAAGCATGATGGTGAATCAGGAACATTAGATGGCTATCGCTATAGAATGATTTACATCGAACCAGCGATGATCCAAACCATTTTAAAGGGTAAACCTTTGCCTTTTATCAGACATGGCTTAAGTAATGATATTCGCCTGTTTAGGGCAATGGATAGCTTTCTAAATAATATAAATAATTATATGGATACCCTAGAAGAGGAAGATGCTCTATTTGATTTGGCAACTACACTGTGTGAAATTTCAGATACTTCATCTAACCAAAACAAAAAATTTGACTACAAGGCAGCAGAGAGAGCGCGTGAGTGTATTTTGGCGTATCCACATGAAAACTTAAGTTTGTCAGATTTAGAGAAACATGCTGATCGTGACCGCTGGAGCCTTTCTCGTGATTTCCGATTATTATTTGGAACTAGCCCACACCGTTATATGATCATGCGTCGCTTAGAAACAGTTAAGTTCTACCTTGCTCAAGGGGAGTCTATTGTTAATGCTGCTTTAAATGCAGGCTTTTTTGATCAGAGTCATATGACCAGACATTTTATAAAAACATTTGGTTTAACTCCCACTCAATGGAAAATGATAAATATTAAAAGATAGCCGTTCGATTTGAACGGCTAATTTGTCCTACAGCAGATTTATTCCATTAAGAAAATCTTTGAACATAAAAAGCCCTGATAAAATCAAGAGTATACCCATCAGCTTATTTAGCCGATTAAACCAGATAGGATTAGCAATTTTGTTGCCTAATACTTTTCCAACCAGAGCATAGGTGAATGGTGCGCCAACAGCACCAAGTGAAATCAGTAAAGAAACTATCAAGATCATGATTCCTGTGATTTTGGCTGCAGGGTACATAATTGTCGTAACAGGTAGAATGACGAGAATGGCTTTTGGATTTAATAACTGAATAAATAAGCCATTTAAGAATGTTAGATGGCTTTCTTGCTGTTGAGTTGTTTCTACATTCGCCCTAATCATTTTTATAGCCAAGTAGAATGTATAAATTGCACCCGCTAAAGCAATATAATGAATCAATCCATGTGGAATAACAGCTTCACCTATATAGCCAAACAATACGAATAAGATCAACATGGCGAAACCAATGCCTAGGTAAAATCCTATAGTCTTTTTTAATTGACCTGTAAGGCCAGAATTTAGCCCCATAAAATTTACAGGGCCTGGGCTATACATAACGCTTAATGTATAAAGAAATATTTCCACAGAGTTCACTCAATTAGATAGCAATAAACATCAAAGAGAGAACGGTATCGAGTTATAGGCCTTAAAGATTGTACGTTTGTGCTGAACTAATTAAAAATTTCTATTTAACTTATGTTCACCTAAAGTTCACTTCATAAGTGTATAAAGAAACTATGTATTGTATTTTCAATTGCTTATATAAATATTAGTCTTGGTTTAGAATTTTAAAGTTCATGAACTATGAGAAAAAACTAAGATACGATCAAAATTGTAGAACAACAAAATTATTTATACTAATTTACAAGCCACGCTGTTTAAGCGTGTCATTAAAAAATAAATCTTTTAATCTCTCCACACAATCTCCACACAATCTCCACACAACATCAGCAATTCATAAACACTGCTATTTCAAAATAGTAGTATCTAAAACCCCCCCTCTGAAAAAGCATGTCAACACATTATCATTTAATAGGTTCAATACTTATTACAACTGTACTTTTAATCGGCTGTACACAAGCCAAAGATGCTGAACAGTCCCCAACAGAAATGCCACCAGCGGTTGTCAGTACCATCACGGTATTACCGCATTCCATGAATTTAATTGAAAATCTTCCAGGCCGTGTTGTCGCTTACCGTATTGCTGAAATTCGCCCGCAAGTAGGTGGAATTGTTGATAAAGTACTTTTTAAGCAAGGCTCTTATGTGCAAGCAGGTCAACCACTTTTTAAATTGAATTCTGAAATATTTCAGGCAGATGTAAAAAGCAATCAAGCCACTTTAAACCGTGCACAAGCTGAGGTGACACGTTTGCAGGTGCTGTTAAAACGCTACACTGAATTAGTAAAAGTAAATGCGGTTAGTCAGCAGGAATACAACAATACCGAAGCAGATTATCAAAAAGCAAAAGCCGATGTGGCGCAAATGCAAGCCATGTTAAGCAGACAACAACTTAATCTTAAATATGCGACTGTTACAGCCCCTATCTCGGGAACGATTGGTGAAATCTTAGTGACTGAGGGTGCATTAGTTGGTCAAGGTGATACTAATGCAATGGCCGTAATACAACAGATTAATAAAGTCTATGTTGATGTAAAGCAATCAATTAGTGATTATGAAAAACTACAGGAAGCTTTACAGCAAGGTGACGTGTCAAATACCAAACATACGGTTGAAATCCTAAATAGTCAGGGTAAACCTTATAACGTTACAGGTGAAATCCTATTTTCGGATACTAAAGTTGATCCTGATACGGGTGATGTCACAATCCGTATTTTAGCCAATAATGAAAATCAAAAACTTTTGCCAGGCATGTATGTTCGAGTCAATATGAGCCGAGCTCAAGTTGAAAATGCGCTCCTAGTTCCAGAACAAGCGATTCAACATGATATTAGTGGTAAAGCCAATGTTACGATTGTTAATCAAAAAGGTTTAGCGCAAAGCAAGCCTGTTCAGCTTGGTCAACGTTATCAAAATAACTATGTGATCAAACAAGGGTTACAAGCAGGTGAGAAAGTCATTGTTGAAGGGGCTGATCGTATACAGCCTGAGCAAAAATTAAAAATTAAGCAGTGGCAACCTACAAATATTAAGGAAAATGGAGGACAGCAATAATGTCCCAATTTTTCATTAGGCGTCCTATTTTTGCATGGGTGATTGCTTTATTTATTATTCTGTTGGGTGTACTAAGCATCCCCAAGTTACCTATTGCACGATTCCCAAGTGTTGCGCCACCACAGATTAGTATTACGGCAATCTATCCAGGTGCTACGCCAAAAACATTGAATGATAGTGTTGTGACCTTGATTGAGCGGGAAATGTCAGGTGTCAAAAACTTACTTTATTACAGTTCAAGTTCAGATAGTTCTGGAACAGCAACAATCACCGCAACATTTAAACCAGGTACAGATGTAGAACTTGCACAAATTGATGTGCAAAACAAAATTAAAGCCATTGAGTCACGCTTACCTCAAACAGTGCGACAACAAGGGCTGATGGTCGATGCTGCGTCGTCTGGTTTTTTAATGATGGTGGGCTTAAGTTCACCGAATGGCAAATATAGTGAAATTGATGTCAGTGACTATATGACTCGCTATGTGATTGAAGAATTAAAGCGGGTTGACGGTGTTGGTAAAGTCCAAAATTTTGGTGCTGAAAAAGCCATGCGGATTTGGGTCGATCCAGATCGTTTGGTTTCTTATGGATTGAGTATTCAAGATGTGAATACAGCCATCCAAAACCAAAACTTGCCGATATCACCAGGTCGTATTGGTGATGTTCCTGCTTTGACGGGGCAACAAATTACTATTCCTTTAACTGCTCAAGGTCAATTAGAAACTGTAGAGCAATTCAAGAAAATTAGTTTACGTGCTCAACAAAATGGCGCCAATGTTCGACTGTCGGATGTCGCTCGTGTCGAAATCGGGGCACAGATGTATAACTTTGCGATTTTAGAAAATGGCAAAGCCTCTACAGCTGTGGCGATACAAATGAGTCCTGGTGCCAACGCTGTCAAGACTGCAGAAGGTGTTAAAGCGAAAATTGAACAGTTAGGTTCAGCACTGCCTGATGGTATGAAATTCTCTATACCTTACGACACTGCACCTTTTGTAAAAATCTCGATTGAAAAAGTAATCATGACATTGCTTGAAGCTATGGCATTAGTTTTTATTGTCATGTTTATCTTTTTACACAATGTTCGATACACCTTAATTCCGGCGATTGTTGCACCGATTGCATTGCTTGGCACATTCTCAGTCATGCTGCTTGCTGGTTTTTCGATTAATGTGCTGACCATGTTCGGTATGGTGCTTGCGATCGGGATTATTGTCGATGATGCGATTGTGGTCATTGAGAATGTTGAACGCATTATGGCGACAGAAGGCTTATCTCCAGTTGAAGCCACATCTAAAGCCATGAAGGAAATTACCAATCCGATTATTGGCATCACCTTAGTGTTAGCCGCTGTATTCTTGCCGATGGCATTGGCGTCAGGCTCAGTGGGGATTATCTATCGTCAGTTCACCATTACCATGTCGGTTTCAATTTTATTCTCAGCTTTCCTTGCACTGACATTAACCCCTGCGTTATGTGCAACGATGTTAAAACCGATTGATCAAGACCATCAGAAAAAGGGTGTTTTTGCATCGTTTGATCGCAGTTTTGAGAAGCTGAACAATCGCTATGAACGCAGTTTATTTAAAGTAATTAAACATAAAACCCTCGCAATGTTATGTTTCTTAGGCATTGTCATTGTGCTGATTTTTAGTTTTAAACACGTTCCGACTGCGTTTATGCCAGAAGAAGATCAGGGGTGGTTTATGACTTCGATTCAACTTCCTGCGGATGCAACTCAAGAACGTACCCGTAAAGTCGTTGCTGAGTTTCAAAATTATTTAGACCAAGAAACGGGGATTAAAGACAATATGGCGGTCTTAGGTTTTGGTTTTAGTGGATCTGGTCAGAATACAGCGATGTATTTTACCAATCTATTGCCATTCGAAGAGCGTACTATTACGGCACAAGAAGTCGTGAATAATGCCAATATAGCGATGGCTGAAAGTTCAGAAGGTCAAACCATGTCTGTGTTACCACCAGCAATTGATGAATTGGGTAACTCATCTGGTTTTTCACTGAGATTATTAGATCGTGGCAATATTGGCATGCCTGCTTTAAGAGAAGCACAAGATCAGCTTTTAGCATTAGCAGCACAAAGTAAAATCGTGGCGGAGGTCTATCCTGAAGGTTTGCCAGATGGCAGTTCTGTACAGCTTAAAATTGATAGAGATAAATTGCAGGCATTAGGTGTTAATTTCAGTGATGTGACCGATATTATTTCAACCTCAATGGGTTCGATGTATATCAATGATTTTCCAAATCATGACCGTATGCAGCAAGTCATTGTGCAACTTGATGCCAAATCACGCATGAGTATTGAAGATATTCTTCAGATTAAGGTGAACAGTCAAAGCGGTAAATTGGTTTCAATGTCTGAAATAATTACTCCAATTTGGCAACATTCCCCACAACAATACAATCGTTACAACGGTCGTCCATCATTGAGTATTTCTGGCAGTCCAGCAGCAGGTATATCTTCAGGACAAGCCATGACTGAGATGGAAAATTTGATTGAACAACTTCCGAAAGGTGTGGGTTATGAGTGGACTGGGATTTCTCTAGAAGAAAAACAGTCGGAATCACAAACCTTGTTTTTATTACTGTTGTCGATGTTAGTCGTTTTCCTTGTCTTGGCAGCGCTTTATGAAAGCTGGTCAATTCCATTCTCTGTGATGCTAGTTGTCCCTCTAGGGTTGATTGGCGCCTTTTTAGCAGTAATGTTACGTGGTATGCCAAATGATATTTTCTTTAAGGTCGGCATGATCACGATTATTGGTCTATCTGCAAAGAATGCTATTTTGATTGTTGAGTTTGCAAAAGCACTAAGAGAAGAAGGAATGGGTTTAGTGGAGGCAACCGTTGCAGCCGCTAAATTGCGCTTACGTCCAATCCTAATGACATCTTTGGCATTTACCTGTGGCGTTATTCCTTTAGTCATTGCCAGTGGCGCTAGTTCTGAAACTCAAAAAGCGATTGGTACAGGCGTCTTTGGCGGCATGATCAGCGCAACAATTCTAGCTGTTATTTTTGTACCGATTTTCTTTATTGTCGTCATGAGCATGGTTGAGAAATTCTCGAAACGTAAAGCGGCACATTAAGCATCAAAACTGAGAATAAAAGCTGTGGGTTAACGAGTTTAGCCCACAACAAATCTTTCATTTACATCTTTATTTCAGAATTGATTTAATAAACCATCAATATAGGTTTAATCATGAAAGCTACCAATCTTGATCCGAAACGCTGGTGGATATTGCTCGCTGTCGTGCTTGCATTTCTGCCGATTGTGATTGATATGACTGTACTGCATGTTGCGGTTCCCTCATTAACCCAATCGCTGAGTGCCACAAGTAACCAAGTCTTATGGATTATTGATATTTATCCATTACTTATGGCTGGACTTTTAGTTCCGATGGGAACTTTGGCTGATCGTGTCGGCAATCGTAAGATTCTGCTGATTGGCTTGGTTATATTTGGAATTGCCTCAGTCCTTGCGGCATTTTCCCAAACGGCTTCTATGCTGATTGCCGCACGTGCTTTATTAGCATTAGGCGGTGCCATGATTATGCCCTGTGTATTGGGTATTATTCGCAGAACCTTCGAAGACAGTCGCGAACGTGCCATTGCGCTGGGTATTTGGGGCACAATCGGATCAGCCGGTGCCGCCATTGGACCGCTCATTGGTGGGGGATTGTTAGAATATTTCTGGTGGGGTTCAGTTTTCCTGATTAACGTCCCAATCATGCTGGTTGTCGCACCAATGTGCTATTTCTTATTGTCCCGAAAAGAAGCTATAACCCCTGGACATTGGGCATTTGGTCAAGCGCTATTGCTGATTGTCGGTTTGATTTCGTTTGTATATGCACTAAAAGCAGGCTTAGGCGGTAAACAGTCGTTGTTGATTGTCTTGCCTTTGGTCGTTTTATCTATCGGCTTATTAACCATATTTGTACGCAAACAGCTGAATTCTCCTCAGCCGATGCTAGATCTTTCGCTATTTTCACGTCCTGCTATTTTAGCCGGCATTATTATGGCAATGGTTGCTGCAGGCGCTTTGGCAGGGGTTGAGTTAACTTTGGCAATGGAGCTGCAATATGTCATTCGTTTAACACCGCTGCAAGCCGGTCTTTTTATGGTTCCGATTATGGTTGCGGCCGCTATTGGCGGGCCTATTGCTGGTTTTTTATCCAATAAATTTGGACTCCGTCTGGTTGCGACCATGTCATTAATATTGGCAGCAATTGCGTTGGTCAGTTTGAGTTATTCAGATTTTCATCATCCGGGAATCATCGTTCCCTTTATTTTAGCTTCGATTGGATTAACACTGAGTATTGGTTTAACAGCTTCATCCATTGCGATCATGGGCTCAGTACCTGCAGAAAAGGGCGGTGCGGCAGGTTCACTTGAAAGTACAGGTTATGAACTGGGTACAGGACTAGGTATTACTTTATTTGGTGTTTTCATGGCCTATATATTTGGCAGTCATCTTCAAGTGCCGTCAGATTTAACTGCTGTTTTAGCAGAAAAAGCCAGACTTTCGATTGGTGATACCTATTTAGTGGCGAGCCAGTTACCCGTTGAACAAGGTACAGCATTGATTAACGCAGGTAAAATTGCCTTCAGTTCAGCTCATGTTAATTTATTATTAACAGCAGGGATTATCATCGGGATACTCTCCATTGTGGTATTTTTTATGCTAGCTAAATATCGAGATGAGAATTCATTGTGATGAAATTTATTTGAGGATCATCAAACAGAATGGTTAAGTTCAGACATCAATTTATCTTAAATTTATGGTTTAAATTAAGCCGTATTAATCTGAACTTAACACATTATAAATGAGTTGATGTCTTACGATTTAGTTGAATAGTAAAACAGCTGCCACCTAAGTTTTTGGATTTAGAATAATAAATATGACCTTGGTGTGCTTCAATAATTGCATCAATCACTGCCAAGCCTAATCCAGTACCGCCATCTAGACATGATCTAGAGTCTTCCAGTCGATAGAAGGGTTTGAACAGGTGTTTAAGATGCGATTCATCAATACCAGGACCTTCATCTTCAAACGTCAATACCCAATGTTCTGCTGTGGTTACAGATGTAATATTTATTTTTCCAGCATTCGAATATCTTAGAAAGTTAGAGAACAATGCAATAAAGACCTGTTCCATCCTTCTTATATCAACGCAAACCAATTTATCCGTCAAATTTAAAACAATAGTTAAACCTTTAACATGAAACCGTTCATTAAACATCTGCAGACATTTTTCAATACTATTTTTTAAATTGGTCTTTTCTAGTTCTAATCGTAATTGTTTATTTTCAATAAGTGTCAGTGTCCGTAAATCTTCCACAAGGTAAGATAAGCCTTCGACTTGGTTCAATAAGCTTAGGTGTAAAGCTTTATCGGCAATAAATATACCATCGACAATACCTTGCAAGCGACCTTGTAATATTGTCACAGGTGTTCGTAATTCATGTGCAATTGCAGCATTCCAAACAGTTGAATTCTTAACTGATACTTCAAGTTGGTTTGCCATTTCATTGAAGTTCTCAATAAGAGACTTGATTTCATGTGGAATATCATGATGTGGCTGTTTAATTCTGAGTGCTAAATTGCCTTGTTGAATTTGTTGAATAACATCTGCTAAATCACTAATTGGCTGTGTATAGCGTTTTCCATATTTAAAGGCGAGGATAGTAGAAAGAAAAAAGCCTGTTAATAGCACTAAAAACAGCCAGATAAAGTCAACGGAGGTAACTGAAAATTCATTTGAATTAATAACTTGTGTATTTAGAAAACCTATTTTTATCGCCCAGCTATAAACAAAATAGCCAATCATGAAAGATAACAGCGTAATGCCTAAATTGAATAGGCTCATCATGATAATAAACTGGAAGTTAATTCCAACAGAATTTTTAAAAAAGTTAAATTTCATGATTTTGATCTAAGCGATACCCCACGCCACGGACATTGATTAATAAGCCATTTACATCATTTTCTTCAAGTTTTTTGCGTAATTTGCTGATATGGCTATCTACAGTGCGATCTAAAGCATCACTTTCAGGCATACAGTTTTGGATCAATTCATTACGTGTAAAGACTTTATTCGGTGTTTTTGCCATCAAAAACAGTATCTTATACTCAGTTAACGTAAGGTTGAGCAACTGATTTCTTTGACCATTTGAAATGTAAACTTGATGATGATCTGGATTAATTTCAATATTTCTATAACGAATAATATTAGTTATTTCCATATTTTGGCTTGTACTTCGTCTAAGTACGGCTTGTATTCGTGCAATCACTTCGTTTGGGTTAAATGGCTTAATAATAAAGTCATCAGCACCCATTTTTAGCCCCATGATCTTATTCACTTGATCATCTAAGGCAGTCAGCATAATGACAGGTAAATGACTTGTTTGACGGATGATTTGTAGAATTTCCCAGCCATTTAGTTTGGGTAATTTAATATCAAGGAGAATCAGGTCGATAGAGTTGGCTTTTAGGCACTCTAAAGCTTGTTGTCCATCCAATGCACGGATGACCTGCATGTTTTCATTTTTTATGTATTTTTCAAGAATGTCACCAATATCATAATCATCTTCTACAACGAGAATGACGCTGTTTTCGAAGCTGTGCTGTAGATTTGGATACATATATTTTATCTTAGATGAAGTAGCTATGCATTTTAACATTTAATTGTGTAATGGAGATGATTAGACGAGCAGTCATTTATATTTGTAATTGAGGGGTGACATATAATAAAATTCGTTGCATATCAGTATTAATGAACAAAATGTCAATTATCATTCATTTAACATAATGGCTGTTATACGAAACGAGAGTGTTAGAACCCATTTAAAGTGTCTATATTCTCACCAATAAAAATGTCCGGTTTCTCCGAGGTAAAATATGACTTTTGAACAAAAATAAGCCATTGTTTATTCTTTTTATTTCCAACAAAATTCCAGAACTCATCTACTTCGAGAGATTCATAATGACTTTGCTGAGGCTGAATTTCATAGGTTGATTCAGTTAAAGTACGTAAAACTTTACCGATACTGATGCGCTCAACTTCAGCAATATCTCGTATACCGCTGCCTCTGACCATCAACTGTAATATTTTACGAGTAATACCTGACTTACATCCTAGATAGCTCAGTGCATGATCACCAATAAACTGACGTTTACAGTCTTTGCACTGATAGTTTTGTTTCCCATCTACTTTGATACCATTTTTCTTTATACTATGATGTGTGCTGAATTAGCAGGAGACTTTCACTTGGGAGATTCTAGGCAGCTAACCGATAAAAGTCTTCTGCCATTTGATTTGGTGTCTTAAAATCCAAGCCTTTTTGAATTCTTCGCTGATTATAA
>NZ_VOYE01000025.1:0-34446 GCF_013420765.1 Acinetobacter sp. YH01009
AGCGTTCAATCTGAGCCATGATCAAACTCTTCAGTTTAAAATCAATAGTACCTTAAAGGGTACCAATCTTGGCTCATCAATTACTGACAAAAATTTGCTCAAATAAACTTCGAGTAATTTCTACCATCAATCAATGAAAATAATTTCGATCAATCAACTAGTAAAAATCCACACAAGTTGTTCTTCATAATCTCTTAATGATCTTCTTAATGCTTCGTCAGCAAATAAGAAAACAACATCAAACAACTTAAAAACTTACGTTTATCGCTGTCTGCGTTGGTATGCAGCGTATTCTATAGAGTTTCAAAACAAACACAAGCCCCTATCATAGAAATTTCTATGATATTGTGCTTGAGTGTGTATTTTTTAAACTAAATGCAATTTATTGCTTATTTAAAGATCAATATATCCACATATTTTGCCTTATGAAAGACGAATTTTATAATTCTTGGTAATTTTTATATTCTTCAATCTAAAAAGCCCGTATTTCAACGGACTTTTCGAATAATACGAATTTTAAGAAAACCAATGAAGTTATGAAAGTGGCTTTAGTTTGCTTGCTCAGCCAACCAACTCATGAATTTTTGTCGTTCAGCTTTACTAGCCTTCTGCCAAAGCTGAATTAATTGTTGATCTGCCCCATTTTCATTAATAGTCACATTTTTTGGAGCAGCTACAGGAGATACTACGTTCGCCGGCTTTACTGTTACGGATTGTGCATAAATAGGTGCCGGTTGATTTTCTGGCACAGCGTCTTTCTTCGTAAAATCTACAGCATTACCCAAAATACCATTGGAGAAAATCGTTTTTTGTTCTTTCTTTGCCCCAGCTTGCTGCACAAGTAATTGATTAGATTTGTCATACAAACCAAATATCGGTTGGTCTTTATATTTTTGCGCAGCATCAAAATCTTTTGGTGCATTGACTAGACCCAAACGATACTCTTGACCATCAATCAGTGCTGGAGTACGAATAGCAGCAACACCTGACTTTAATATATCGTGGGAATTATCAGCATGTTGAAAAAATTCGCTATAACGTACAGTTAATAGGTTTTCACCTGCATCTAGCTTATATTTCTCTGTAGATCGAAATAAACCACCTGTAACTTCTTGATCATTAACTGCAACTATTTTGATTTCTTCCGGAACAGTCAAAGTTACAGCTGCAAATCCTGCACTACTTAACATCAGCGCTGTAGCTGCAACAGTTAATCTTAAAGTCATCATTATCACTCTTTATCAATTATTTAGTTTCGATTGCACTATGCAATGCATATGTGACAATCTTATGACATCTAACAATCACTGTATATTTAGTTTCAAGACATTATTTAGATATTCATTCAAGAATTTTGCATATAAAAAAAGGATGCTTAAAGCATCCTTTTTTAATTCATCACACCATCATTACTTGAAAGTTTTGAATCGTTCTTCATCTGCAATAAAGGTTTTTTCACCTGCAGGCGCTTCAATCGAACCAAAAACAAGCTGTGCACGTAGTTTCCATTGATCTGGCACATCAAATGCCGCAGCTGTTTCAGCATCAACAATTGGATTGTAATGTTGCAATGATGCACCGATATTTTTTTCAGCCAATGCCGTCCAAGTAGCAAATTGAGCAATCGCCGTTGAGTGTTCAGACCATACTGGGAAATTATCTGCATAAAGTGCAAATTGTTCTTGGAGTGCTTTTACTACAGCCTGATCTTCATAAAATAATGCTGTACCAAAACCTGCTGCAAAACTATTAATCTTGCCATTGGTTCCTTCAAATGCATCTGCAGGTACAATTTTACGTAAAGTTTCACGTACGATATTCCAGAATTTTTGATGTGCATCACCAAACAGAATAACAACACGAGATGTTTGAGAGTTAAATGATGATGGACTTAAACGTACAGCATTTTTAATGGTTTGCTCAATTTCATCTTGCGATAAACTCACGTTATTACCAATAGAATAGATTGTGCGACGTTGTTCGATTTGATTCAAGAATGACATTACAAGACCTCTTTTTATTTTCAATTAGCTTACTAAGTTGTGATTTATAATAGGTGATGTTTTTAACAGTTGCATGACTATATTTACAACATTGTGTCTTATTTCTAGAACAATCAGTTATAAGCATCTAAATACCTACAACTCACTTACATTCAGATTTTGGTTTCACTGATTTAGAATGCAGAGATCAAAGCAACTTACAGAACATAGAAATTACTCATAAATTCTAAACTGATCTTGATCTTCGAGTTCTAAACGTTCAGGCGCTTGACCTTCAATTGAACCAAAGACTAACTGCGCACGAAGCAGCCATTGTTTTGAAATATCAAAGTGTTCGGCAACGGCATAATCAATGTGTGGATTATAGTGTTGTAAACATGCGCCTAAACCTGCATCTGCGATCGAAGTCCATACTGCGAATTGCGCCATGCCAGACGTTTGCTCCGACCACACTGGAAAATCTTCTGCACTTAATGGCACTTTCTTTTGTAATTGTTGAATCACAACTTGATCTTCATAGAAAAGTACAGTTCCCAGGCCAGCTGCACACTGATCTATTTTGAGCGCCACACCTTCAAAAATATAACTCGCAACATTCTTGCGTTGTACGTCTTTTACAATGTCCCAAAATTTTTGATGAGATTCGCCAAATAAAACCACAATACGTGTGCTTTGCGAATTATATGCAGATGGACAGCTTCTTACGGATTCTTGAATCAGTTCCGCCAAATAAGCCTGACTGTAATGCACCTTCTTTCCAAGCTTGTAGATACTACGACGTTTCTTTAGTTGGTCGACAAATGACGCTTCTACTTCTTGTTCGGTAGTTTTCTTTTTTAATTTAAAATCTTTAGTGATATCCGCAGTCAATACATGACCAATTTTATCGAGTAACGCCACCCTAAACACCCCAAAGCAATTTTTATATATAACAATAATTCCTTACTTATTCTAAGGGTATATCAGGCTGAATTTTGACTATGATTTATTCACATGTTGCTTTTTAAATCAATCAGTAAGCTCAAAAACAAAAAACTCCGCATTTTGCGGAGTTTATGTGACATTTAACGCATTTTATTTATCAGTTTCAAATAATGCTGCGACAAATGATTTTGCTGAGAATGGACGCAAGTCATCAATTTTCTCACCTACACCAATAAAACGAATTGGCACATGGGTCCGGCTTGCAATATTAAATAACACACCACCTTTTGCTGTACCATCAAGCTTAGTAATAGTTAGACCTGTAAGCCCTACTGCCTCGTCAAACATTTCAACTTGGTTAATGGCATTTTGACCTGTGCCTGCATCTACCACTAACATCACTTCATGCGGAGCTGTAGCATCAATTTTTTGCATTACACGTTTTACTTTAGACAACTCTTGCATGAGGTGTCCTTTGTTGTGTAAACGACCTGCAGTGTCTGCAATCAGCACATCTACGCCTTTTGCACGAGCACTTTCAAATGCATCAAAAATAACAGATGCAGAATCTGCACCATGACCTTGCGCCACAACGGCAATATTATTGCGTTCGCCCCAAATTTGTAATTGTTCTGTGGCTGCTGCACGGAATGTATCACCAGCAGCCAACATTACTTTTTTACCTTCACCTTGTAAGCGTTTCGCTAATTTACCAATCGTGGTGGTTTTACCCACACCATTTACACCAACAACCAAAATCACATACGGATTTTTATTGCTGTCGATATGTAGCGGTTTAACACGTGGTGCAAGTAATGCCACCAGTTCTTCTTGAAGCGCTTTATATAAAGAGTGCGAATAGATTAAATCGCCACGTTCAGTACGTTCAGTTAAGTTCGCAATAATCGTTTTGGTTGCATCGACACCAATGTCAGCAACCAAAAGTTGCTCTTCAACTTCCTCTAAAAGTTCATCGTCAATTTCCTTCCCACCGATCAGGATATTCACCATGCCGTCTGCCAAGTTCTTACGTGACTTTGCTAGACCTTCTTTCATACGACTAAAGAAGCCGCCTTTCACCTTCGAATCTTCAGTTTCTGACTCTGTTTCTTGTAATGGTGCAGCAACTTCTTGCTGCACTTTCGGTGTCTCGATAATCGGCACATTTACCGCAGGTAAACTCGGTAGCGTGACATCGTCATCACCGATATCAGCATCAATCAAAAATTTATTCTGCCCATGAGATTGCTGTTGCATGCCGAATCCTTGAAAAGCACTGCGTTAAAAAAACCGATTCTATCATAAGTTATCTTAAATTGAGTCGCTACACGCCTGTCAGAGCGAAGCACACTAAAAAACAACATGTTGAACTTGCAATCAAAATTAACTTTAGGAAAACTAGATAGCTATAAAATGCATTTTAATGGATTCCTTTGTGTCCCATAAAAACAGATTTTCTCCTTGTCTTTTTAAAACTTTATTTCGCTCTGCGCTTCCTATCTGTGTCATTAGCAGTTGCCTTTGGTCTGCAACTCATCTACATGCAGACACACGTACCCAATTAACACGTAGCACCTTTGAAACCACACTTAAAAATGGCTTAAAGGTCATTATCCGTGAAGACCACCGTGCGCCGATGGTAATGACCCATATTTGGTATCGTGTTGGCAGTAGTGATGAGTCGGGCAATCTATTAGGGATCTCCCACGCGCTCGAACATATGATGTTTAAAGGAACCACCAAAGTTCCTAATGATGAATTTACACGTCTCAGCCGTATCTATGGCGGCAGCATCAACGCTGCAACCTTTACCAATTACACCAATTATTATCAGTTGTATCCAAAAGCCTATTTTCCTATGGCGCTGGAGCTCGAAGCGGATCGTATGAGTAATTTACGATTGCAACAACAAGATTTCGAGCCTGAAATTAAAGTGGTTATGGAAGAACGCAGACAGCGTACAGATGATAACCCTCGTTCTTTGGCTTATGAACGTTTCAAATGGATCTCTTACCCAACCAGTCACTATCGTCAACCCGTCATTGGACACATGAAAAATCTGCAAAACATCAAATTAGCAGATTTAAAACAGTGGTATAAAGATTGGTATACCCCAAACAACGCCATTTTGGTGATTGTCGGTGATGTCGATGCCGAAGCAGCAATACGTCAAGTTCAAAAATACTTTGGTGATATTCCATCACGTAAAACACCTGATCGTAACGATGTGATGGAATTCGAACGTGTGGGCTATCGTCACATGGAACTAAATTTGCCCGTACAAGTGCCCAATTTGTATATGGCGTGGAATGTACGCTCACTGGCTACCGCAAAAAATCCACAAGATGCTTATGCACTCAATATTATTCGCAATATTTTAGACAGTGGGATCTCATCTCGCCTACAAGACAAACTGGTACGAGATAGAAAATTACTCACGGCTGTAAGCGTTTCTTATGATCCATACAATCGTGGAGACAGCTTGTTTACCATTTCAGCACTCCCTGCCGATGGCGTCAAAATGGAACAAGCGCAAAAAGCTATACAAGATGAAATCGACACTTTAAAAACAGAATTAGTCAAAACACCTGAAGTTGAACGTATCACCACACGTTTTGTCTCCAATTTAGTCTATAACCAAGATGACATCAGCAGCCAAGCCAAGACTATCGGTAACTTAGAAGTCAATGGGCTCAGTTTCAGGCTAATGGACGAATTACCAAAATTATATGAAAACGTCAGCGCACAGGATATTCAACGTGTCGCCAATGCGTATTTTGTCCGAGAAAATTTAAGCACCATGTATCTACTTCCAGAACAGACGGAGGTTCCAACAACCTCAAATAAAGCAGATCAAACAGTAAAATCCGCTCAAACGGAAGTTGTTATTCCAGAGCAACAAATCAGCTCAACCCAAAACACAGATAGCGTCTTGTAAGGATTAGTGATGACTATTACGAAAATTTTATCCCTAAGCTTACTCACTGCGTTTGGCTCAATCCTCCATGCAGAAACATATACGGAAAATGTTCCTGACCTCAACGATAATCCGAGCCAATTACAATCTATCCCCATGCTGCAAAGTTTAAAGAATTTACAGATTGATAAAGACTACCGTGCTCCACTTGTTCAAGTGCTGAAAAACCGAAATGGCGTAAATAGCCTGTTTGTTGAGTCACAAGATCTACCTATGGTGGATATTCAACTGACCTTTAATGCAGGTTCTGCTCGTGATGAAGAAGTCGGAAAAGGCTTGTATGGTGTTGCCAACATGGCTGCACGTTTAATCGATGAAGGCACAGAAAAATACAATGCAACGCAAATTGCCTCGGTTTTTGACCAAACAGGTGCTCAATTTAGCGTACAAGCACATCGAGATATGTTTGTCGTTCGGCTGCGCGTATTATCAGACCCTAAAAAATTAGAACCTGCTTTAAGTATGATGATGGACGTGATTAAAAATGCGACTTTTAAAAACTCCAGTCTAAACTTAGCACTCAGCAATAACCAAGCTGGTCAAAAACAACTCCAAGAAAGCCCAAGTCGCTTAATGAATATTCGTTTCTATCGGGCTGTATACGGCACACATCCTTATGCAGAACCGATTACGGGAACCAATGGCAGTATCAAAAAAATCACCCCAGACATTTTAAAAAAGTTTCGTGATCAATTTTTAGTTGCTCAAAACTTAAATATAGCCATTACAGGCAAACTCAGCAAAAAAGAAGCACAAAACCTTGCAGAACGTATTTCTGGAAACTTAAAGCAAGGCGAAAAAGCCAAGGCACTTGCACAACCAGAAGAAAAACAAGGCTTTGATATTATCCATCTTCCCTACAATTCCACCCAAGCCAACGTCATATTTGGACATTTAGGAACGACACGCGATAACAAAGATCGATTAGCCTTAGAAGTAGCCAATCGAATGTTTGGCGGTGGTGGTTTTAACTCGGTCCTCATGCAAGAGCTTCGCGTTAAACGTGGCTATACTTATGGTGCCTATAGTGCATTTAGCTTTAGCCAAGCACCTGGTATCTTTAGCTTTAGCTATGGAACACGTCAAGATCAGCTAATAGATAGTATTCGAGTGGCACACAAGGCTTTTAATGATTTTGTCAAAATGCCTATTGATCAAAAACAAATGGAAGAAACCAAAGCAGGCATGCTGCGTGCTTTTCCAAATAATTACAGCAGTAATGCAACGATCAATGCACAGCTTGGTCTATTGGGCTTTTATCAACAAGACCCAGATTATTTGACACAGTACCCTAAATTATTGGAAAAAATAACTGTAACTGATGTACAAAATGCGGTTCGTACTTACATGCACCCTGAAAATATAACTGTGATTGTGGTGAGCAAAACCTTAGATAAAAATGAAGTACAGCAGATATTGGAGAAGAATGTACAAGCAGCTCCAACCAAGATAATCCCTACAACTAAAGCTGTTCCTCTGCCAAAGCCGGAAGTTGATGTGCTCGCACAGACTCCATCTGATAAGCATGCATCAATTTAAGATAAGCACCCACACGAATGCGATCTTGCTGTCTCAGCAGCATCGCCATTTCCTGTGTTTCAGGATAACTTTGCTGCAACGCAAGTCGTGACACGTTTTGGTATTGCTGTACAGAAATAGGACGATATAAGGCAATCACAGCCAATACCAAAATCACCACGATCATGACTGAAACAAAGATATTATAAATTTGCTCAAGCTGTATTTTAGATTTGAATTGAATAATTTTTTCTAAATCAATAGTCATACACTACCTCAGGTTCAAAGTAGTGTATGGCTGACGTTCAAGAAGTTCAAGTCACAGCGCTTAAAACTGCATCAGTTCACCTTTTCAGTCTGTGAGTTAGCTAAACAATTTAATGAATAATGGTACGTATCACCGCAAAATAAAGAATTAATGCAATAATCGCCAAAACGATAAATACTGCAAAAATACTCATTCCACCTTCTGCATGCGCAGGATGTAAATCATCATCATCGGCGATTTTGAGTAATTCGCCATTATATGCATTGTAAAATTCTAAGCGCTGTGCCTTATCTAAATCCCGTGTGAAATCATATACACGTTTGCGCTGTGCCAAACCAAAATCCCCTAAATGAATTTCTTGATGAAAAATTGCTTCATCAAGATTGCGACGATGTAGATGTGCCAACTCCACAATTTGCGCTAATGTCGGAGGATAATCTAAAGTTAAACCGTCTAAAACTCTTGTCATTTACTTCTCCTTATTATCTACAACTTCTTATGATAGTATTTTACTCACGAAAACAATTGTCCATTGTTTAATCATGTAAACTATAGCAAATTAGAAATATTTACGTGAATAGTTGACAATTCAAGATAATTGTAATATTAGTTTAATAATACTTAGTTAAATTAGTTAATAGGGCTAAAGAATGGGCCCTTAATGATCATAATTAGAATAAGGAGTTAAATATGATTCAACAATTCTCTCAACATGAACTCGAACATGTATACGCAAATGCGGTAAACACAATTCAATCTCAAATGAACTTCAGCGATGCAGTTCATGAATTGGAAGATGCAGCTCGTGCTGGACATGGTAAAGCAGCGTTATTTTTGGCTGAACTTTATTATCAAGGCTTCCGCGTAGAACGTGACTCACTCAAAGCGCAATATTGGCAGAACATGGCCACCTTGCAAGCATAACAAAACGTCACTAAGGTGGCGTTTTTTACACCCTTCAACTTTTAACTACATAAATTCTTACAATCAAGTTCAAAGCTTACACAGCTTTTTCATAAGAATTTCCTACAATAGGAGCAACATCAACAACACGCTGCATATGATGTCTAAATTAAAGCAATATAAACCTATTCCAAAAGATTTATTTTTCAAAATTAGTATTTTAAAAACCATGATGTACTGTGGAGTCCTTTGGGGTCTCTACCACCAACAAGGTTGGGCAATGACCAGCGATCAAGATCATATTATCTTCCCGTTTTGGTTAAATGGCATTCAAGCGCATAAATATGCCAAAAAGCATTGGCCCAACTACACTCCACGACGCATTACACCACAAGATTTTGAGGCATCGCTATTACCGACATTAACACGCCTTAAAGTCATCCCTGCGTTGCATAGCTCAAGTCACATCCGTCTCAAGCTCACAACCTCGCAAATGCGTTTATTCTTTTTTAACCAAAATAAGATTCAAATGGCATAAAACCCTCAGTGCATGTTTGACCCCAACATGCACTGAAAAGTATTTGCTTTTTTCGAATTTCGCGCTAATTTAAATTAAACAAAAACTACTATAAAGGAATGAAAATATGACTACAGTTGCCCAAGTACTTAAAGACAAAGCTTATCAAGAAATCTACACCATCACTCCAGATGCGACTGTACTCGAAGCCATTTCCCTGATGGCACAAAAAGGCATTGGTGCCCTCGTTGTGACCCATGAAGGCACAGTCGTTGGTATTTTGTCTGAGCGTGATTACACACGTAAAATCGCCCTGATGGAAAGAACATCTTTCGATACCTCTGTCAGCGAAATTATGACTGGGAGCGTAATCACCGTGACAAGTGCAGCGACTGTCGAAGAATGTTTAGAGCTTATGACAGATCGCCATTTACGTCATTTACCTGTCGTTGAGGAACAGAAATTAACTGGCTTAATCTCCATCGGCGACCTTGTAAAAGCAGCAATGGATGATCAACGCAAACTGATCGAACAACTTCAACAATATATTTCAGGCTAAACTCAATAACTCCCCCCTTAATAAAGTTTAAGGGGGGAATCTAGAAATCAAAATTTTTCATATAATTCACCAAATGTAATGACATACACAATACAAATTAATTACTTTTCTCAATTTCATTTATTATGTTGAAACCTGCTTTAGATAAATTAGCCCACCTTGATGCCATCATTTTAGAATTGGAACGCTTGATGGTTTCTATGAAAGACGATGAACTGCTGCAATACCACCGACGTACGATTAATTTGGAGATTGCTTCTGCTGTCGCTGAAATTTTAGATGCAAAGGCAATTATTTATGCACTACATCCTGAGTTAATTCTAATTACATCAAGCTTTGACCACACTTTTTATAAAAAGTCAAAAAAAATATCCCAGTTAAAAACTGGGATACTTCGAATATAGATCAGGCTATACAACTGCAAAAGATTTTTGCACCATCAACAGATGATGAGCAACTTAGTCTTTTTTAATGGCAATAATTAATTTAAACCTAATTTTTCAGCCACATAGTCTGAGTCTTTATCGCCACGGCCTGAAACGTTAACAACAATCTTCACATCTTTAGCAAGTTTTGGCGCTTCACGAATTGCCCATGCAACAGCATGTGAACTTTCTAGTGCAGGAACAATACCTTCCACACGTGAAAGCGTCATGAATGCATCTAAACATTCTTGATCTGTCGCTGTTGTATATTCAACACGACCTAGGTCTTTTAACAAGCTATGTTGTGGTCCCACTCCAGGATAATCCAAACCTGATGCAATTGAATGCACTGGTAATGGTTCACCCTGTTCATCTTCAAGGACATAACATGCCATGCCATGAATTTGACTTGGCTTACCCAATGTCAACGTCGCAGAGTGCATATTGGTATCTAAGCCATGACCAGCCGGCTCTACACCCACAAGTTTAACATCGGTGTCATTGAGGAATGCTGTAAATGCACCAACGGCATTGGATCCACCACCCACACATGCAACCACATAGTCAGGATTTGCACCAAAACGCTCGTTGGTCTGAACTTTAATTTCATCACCAATAATTGACTGGAAGTCACGAACCATTTTCGGGAATGGATGTGGACCAACCACTGAACCAATCGCATAAATAAAATTGGTTGGATCTTTTAAATATTCTTCAAATGCGCTATCTACTGCATCTTTGAGCGTAGCTGTACCACGAGTAACAGAGATTAGGTTGGCACCTAAAATCTTCATTTTCACCACGTTTGGATGTTCTTTTTCAATATCCACTTGCCCCATGTGAATTTCACATGGAATACCCACCAAGGCACAAGCCGTTGCTAATGCCACACCATGCTGACCTGCACCAGTTTCTGCGATCACTTTGGTTTTACCCATGTATTTTGCTAACAAAGCTTCGCCAAGGCAGTGGTTAATTTTATGTGCGCCAGTATGGTTGAGATCTTCACGTTTCAGGTAGATTTGTGCTCCACCTAATTTTTCAGACAAGCGCTTTGCATAAAACAATGGACTAGGACGTCCAACATAGTGTGCAAACAACTCTTTCAATTCATTTTGAAATTCTTCTGTATGACGAATTTGCTCATAAGCAACATTAATGTCATCCATTGCCTGTTTTAAATCTGGTGGAATGAACTGCCCACCGTATTCACCGAAGAAACCTTCTTCATTAGGTAATGCGATACCATTAATTTGATGATCCATCATATTTCCTTCATGTTGTATGCAGAACAAAGACTTTTAAATACTATCCAATTTTGAAAATAAGAAACAATGCAAAATTGGAGTAAGTAATATAAACATCATTGATAAGAAAAAGTATCGTTTTTAACGCTTTAGCGCGCTAAATATTTCGTCATATCTTCCACACCTTTTAGGGTCATTGGGAACATATGATCTTCAAAGATTTGTTTAATCGCAGCAATGGTTTGGGTGTAATGCCAATAACTTTCTTCTTCTGGGTTTAACCACGCTGTTTTATCAAAATGATTACGTAAACGCTGTAACCACACCTGACCCGCTTCATCATTCATATATTCCACAGATCCACCTACCGAGTTCAACTCATACGGTGCCATACTTGCATCACCGACAACGATAACACGGTAATCTCGCCCATAGGTATTGAATAGATCCCATGTATTCATACGCGTGCTTGAACGGCGAATATTGTCTTTCCACACATAGTCATATAAACAGTTATGGAAATAGAAATACTCTAAGGTTTTAAATTCAGTTTTTGCAGCGGTAAAGAGCTTCTCGCATTGGGCAATATGTGAATCCATCGATCCCCCAACATCAAACAGCATCAACACTTTAATGCGGTTACGTCGTTCTGGAACAAGCTGTACATCCAAAATGCCTTGCTTGGCTGTTTCACGAATGGTTCCATCAATGTCAAGCTCATCTGCTGCACCTTGACGGGCAAATTTACGCAAACGACGCAATGCCATCTGCATCTGACGACTGCCGAGAATCTGCTCATCATCTAGGTTTCGGTATTGACGTTGTTCCCAAACTTTCACCGCAGATCGTTTACGACCAGGCCCACCGATACGCACGCCTTCAGGATGGTCACCATAGGCACCAAAGGGCGAGGTACCGCCCGTACCAATCATTCGATTACCACCCTGATGCTTTTTATGCTGCTCGCGTAAACGCTCTTCGAGCATTTTCATCAATTCTTCTAATGAACCAGCTTTTTTTAATTCTTCTCGTTGTTCTGGTGTTAAATGCTTTTCGATTAGCTCAAGGTCAAACCAATCCTTTGGCAGTTTATGTACCTGATTTAATAGCTCATCCAAATCAAAGGTGGCAATACCGTCAAAATAGTCCTTCATTGCACGGTCGAACTTATCAAAGTAACGTTCATCTTTGACCATGACGGTTTTTGCAAGCTGATAAAATTCATTTTGATCTGCAAAGACCAGCCCTGCTGCCACTGCTTGGTTCAAGTCAATCAATTCACGAGTTGAAACAGGAACACCGTATTTTCGAAGGGTATAAAACAATCGCACAAACATAGGCGAATAAAATCCAATAAAAATTAAATATCAGGAGGTCAAATCCAGTGTGAATGCATGTGATCTTGTTATTTCATCTGCAACTGAGTCTTGCCTTTACATCCACCATTATGAAAAATTGATTCCTACAAGTAAAGCCAAAAGCTTTTACTGTGTGTTCATATACGTTGCCCTACCTACCCAAAGAAACACAAACGGCATGATTTATTCGCAAGTCGCATTTCTTTCTTTAAGTGATTTTTTAAGAGTTTCATATTTGCGCTGAACATCGAGACGATCCTGCTGCAACTTTTCAATGGATACGATTTTATGAAAACCTTGATGGTTTCTATAGCGGTTAAAGTCATTTAGATTCAAGATCACAAAATCATAGTATTTCAGCTCGAGTACAGTTGCAGCACAGGCCTTTTGTTGAATGGTCGTTTGAGCTGCGAGATGATCTGATTGATCAATGAGCTTTTCTTTAAGTTGATGTTCTGCAACTTGCGCCCAATACGCATCCTGGAGTAGCTGTTGATGCTGCTGTTCAAACTGAGCATCATCCATCGCATAGCTATACCCAGATAAATACAAGCTCGCAGCCAACAAGAGTACGGTCGGCTTTAATCTCTTAGTTACAGCTATGTGTACTTGAGATAAGTATGCGCTTGTCTGCATAATTCACCTTTATATTTTTAATGCTCAAAATAAAAGCCGGATAACCGGCTTTTAAATCTTTTAAAGAATTAATATCAATTAACGACGTGACATAAATGCTAGACGCTCAAGCAATTGCACATCTTGTTCGTTCTTAATCAAGGCACCATAAAGCGGTGGAATTGATTTTGATTTATCTGTGTTGCGTAAAATATCTTCTGGCATATCATCAGCCATCAGCAAACTCAACCAATCAATCAACTCAGAAGTTGAAGGCGGTTTCTTTAAACCCGGAACTTGACGTAATTTAAAGAAAATTTGCAGTGCTTCAGAAACCAAGGTATTTGAAATATTTTCAAAATGCACATCGATGATTTCACGCATGGTTGCTTCATCAGGGAATTCAATATAATGGAAGAAACAACGACGCAAAAAGGCATCTGGAAGTTCTTTTTCATTATTTGAAGTAATGATCACGATTGGACGTTGTGTTGCCGTAATCGTTTCACCTGTCTCGTACACAAAGAATGACATTTTATCGAGTTCATGCAGCAAATCATTAGGGAATTCGATATCTGCTTTATCAATCTCGTCAATTAGAAGTACACAACGTTCTTCACTGGTGAATGCTTCCCAAAGTTTACCCGGCTTAATATAGTTTTTGATGTCATAAACACGGTCATCGCCCAACTGACTATCACGCAGACGGGATACGGCGTCATACTCGTACAAACCTTGTTGAGCCTTGGTCGTCGATTTGATATGCCAAGTAATGAGCTTAAGGCCTAAACTTTCAGCCACTTGTTCGGCTAAAAGTGTTTTACCTGTCCCCGGCTCACCTTTAACCAAAAGTGGCTTTTGCAATGAACGTGCAGCTTTTACTGCAAGTTTTAAGCTATCGGTCGCAATATATTGATCTGTACCAGTAAATTGTTGAGTTTCAACAGACATGACATAACCTTATTTTTTTATTTAAAGCGGTGAAATTTTCTTGTTTACAACGTGCTGTGGTTTCGCTGCATTGTATTTGGTCCAAAAATAACCGAGGACTAAACCAATACCCACCACAAAGAGAATCAACGATAGATTCAACCAAACCAATGGCTGATCTTTTGTTAATACACCAAAAATCAAACCAAAAATCGCAGGTGCGATTGCTGCATTTGAACCTTCAGAAACGGTTGGTGTTAATAAAATAGCAAATACGATAAGCCAACCAATGGCACCGATCGTTTTGGGTAAGCGCTTCATCAGCCCATACCAACACAACAAAGCAATTACAGCCCCACCTAGGTAAACCGTAATTGCAATACTGCTTTCAGGAATTGAGTCCAATACCGATACTACACCATTCATTTTCACAACTCCTGAATTAACTTAAGCGCCGCGCAAGCCTTCTGGCTCAACTGCATTTGGGTCAATTAAACCTTCTGGAGGCATTTGAATAAAGAACCCTTTTGTTTCAATTGAATCTAATACATGCAATACGTTCACACGTGCAAGTTTGCGTGATTCACTGAGTTCTAGATCCATGACAAATGTGGCACGACCAAATGCTGTACGTAAAGCATCAGGCATTACTGCAAGCGGATCTGTCGCTTCAGTTTCGTTTTCATTAACTTCAGGACGAGCAATATAAAGATACATTTCATCTTTTTTGCTCGATTTGTAGATAGAACAGTACATAATTGAATCAATACTCATTAAACGCAAGGCAAAGGATACATCAAAAAAAAGACTGATACATTAGTGTTTATTAACGCATCAGTCGTGAATTTGTATAAGTGATAGTTCTTTAATCAATCAGAACTTATTCCAACACTTTCATTTGACCAGAAAGATAGCTTTCATCGGCATGCAGCACTTCAATTAAAGGCTTCGTCAGCAAATCATAGCGCCAGCCCAACAAATAACTCGGTAAATCTTGTTCATCATTATGAAAAACCACATGCTGATACAAAGCATTTAACCATTTTTTGCGCATTAAAACTTCTTTAGGCACAGAGGTTTCTTGTACTGCACGCTGAATAACGGTATCGACGCGTGAACCAATATCCTGAGAAGAGTGACGAATTGGACGTGCCATACGCAGCGGCCATTCAGCTTGTTCAGGTAAAAACTTCAACAAATCTAAAATAATTTTACCATGCTCACGCACAATGTTCGGACGAATGTCTTTCACCGCACTCAATTGAAAATTATTTTTTGGATTCTTTTCTACCATATCAATGATGGTTGAGTTTTTAAGAATAAAGCTACGTGGCTGATTTAAGGCTTTCACCATTTGCTCACGCCAAACGGCCAATTGCTGAATTTGCATGAGCTGACGACGTGAATGTCGATAATTACCAATATCGTGATACAGCAAATGGATCGGCGTTTCAGTGCCAATTTCATAAGTTAAATTTTTGCAGTCCTCAAGCACACAATTTAATAAACTTTTCGCAGCCAACTCATTTTGAATCGTTTGGCTTAAATTCATTAAATAATGTACATCATTCGCTGCATAGTTCAATTGCTCGGCACTGAGTGGACGAGCCAACCAATCTGAACGTGTCTGATCTTTATCTATATCTACATCGAGCATAGTTTTTAAGGCATTTTGATAGCTGACTTGTAAGCCATGCCCTAAAAATGACATCCCAACTTGTGTATCAAAGACATTTTCTAAAGACTTATGCTGTGCATAGTGATAAATCAGGTCGATATCTTCACTACAAGCATGAAAAATGTTTTGCTGAGCCGCAAATAATTTTTGCCAGAATTGGCTTAAATCGAGGGTTGTACCATCAAGTAAATACACCTGATTTTGTACATTAATTTGGAAAAGTCCAAGTTTGGGCCACAGGGTATCTACTTTTATAAACTCGGTGTCGAGTCCGTAAATCGAGCTTTGGTCCATAAGATTTAAAACAGAATTTAAATCTGGCTGATTTTGAATGAATTGATACATAAGTTGCTGAGTCTAATTTTAGATGCTCTATGAGCTTATATTAACTGATATATATTATTTATCTATAAGGAAAAACGTTATTTTAGTGACTTATTTTCTTTATTTGGCTTTTTTATTCATTATTAACAAAAACTTTAATCGTTATTAAGTATAAATAATTAGGTGAATTTTATACAAAGCGAAACGAGTTTCGCTCTATAGTTACTTCATTCGCATTCGGTTATGCACGGCCTGACTTAAAGTATGACTATCCACATATTCAAGCTCACCACCCTGTGGTACACCCTGTGCAATACGGGTCATTTGTATTGGTAAATGCTTGGTCGCTTCAACCAAATAATGTGCTGTCGCTTGACCTTCTACCGTTGCATTGGTCGCCAAGATCACTTCCTGCACTTTACCATCACTTAATCGTTGAATTAAATATGGGATACCAATTTCGTCTGGGCCAATACCATCGAGTGGCGACAAATGTCCACCCAATACATGATATTTCCCTCTAAAACTGCCACTTTGCTCGATTGCCATGACATCTGCGGGAGATTCAACCACACAAAGCAGTTGATCATCACGTTCTGACGAGACGCATATGTTGCACACTTCATCTTCAGTCAATGAATGGCAAATTGTACATTCATGAATATAGTTGGTTGCTTCAGTCAAGGCATGTGCCAAACCAACAGCGCCTTCCCTATTTTTCATGATTAAGTGCAGTGCCATACGTTGAGCCGACTTTGGCCCAACGCTTGGCAAAATACGCAATGCCTGTACAAGTTGATCAAAACGATCACTAAACATTCAACGTATTCCTTAGAATAAACCTGAAAGACCTGGTGGAAGACCCATACCAGAGTTTGCAGATTTCAGTTTTTCTTCTGAAATTACTTCAGCTTGACGTGAAGCATCATTCATTGCTGCTGCAATTAAGTCTTCAATCATATCTGCATCATCTTGAAGTAGTTCAGGATTGATTTCGATACGTTTCACTACATGACGTGCAGTCATAGTAACTTTAACCAGACCACCACCTGCTTCAGCGTGAACTTCAACTTGTGCAAGCTCTTCCTTGGCTTTTTTAATGTTGCTCTCAACTTCTTTTTGCATGCGTTGAGCTTGCTGCATGAGCATATTAATGTTCATAAAAATCTCCGAACAAAACTGATGAATTCACTTTAGATAAGATCTAAACCGCGTGAAAGATCGCGAATAATATCATTAATATCTTCTAAACCAACAGATACGCGAATTAAACCTTCGCTAATCCCTGCTGCTTTTTTCGCTTCTGCTGACATTCTGCCATGAGAAGTCGTTGCAGGATGGGTAATTGTTGACTTTACATCACCCAAGTTACTTGTAATAGAAAGGAACTTAGTATTATCAATCACTGTCCAAGCGCCTTCACGTTCGCCTTTCACAACAAACGATACAACTCCGCCAAAGCCTTTTTGTTGCTTTTTCGCCAACTCATGACCTTCGTGATTTGGAAGTCCCGCATAGTACACTTTTTCAACTTTCGGGTGTGAATCTAACCATTCAGCTAAAGTTTGAGCACTTGCACAGTGGGCTTTCATACGTAAGCTTAAAGTTTCTAGGCCTTTCAGGAAGATCCATGCATTGAATGGACTCATCGAGTTACCCAGTGTACGAATAACACCTGTAATCTCTTCCATCAATTTTGCACTACCAACAACTGCACCACCGAGCGCACGACCTTGACCATCAATATATTTTGTTGATGAATAGATCACGAGGTCCGCACCAAATTTAATCGGTTGCTGTAACACTGGTGTACAGAAGGTATTATCGACTGCAAATAATGCCCCATGCGCATGTGCAATATCAGCAATGGCTTGTAAATCACCTACTTGAGCTAATGGGTTTGACGGTGTTTCAATAAACAATAGGCGTGTAGTTGGACGAATCGCTTGTTTCCAAGCATCTAAATCTTCCAAATCAACAAAAGTAACGTCAACACCAAATTTGATGACATATTTTTCAAACAGAGAAATGATCGAACCAAAGACAGCACGTGAACACACCACATGATCGCCAGCTTTCAAATACGCCAAAGTGATCGCGTGTACGCCCGCCATACCTGAACTTGTCGCAACCGCGGCTTCAGCACCATCCAAAACAGCTAAACGTTTTTCGAAAGCTTGTACAGTTGGGTTGGTATAACGTGAATAGGTATTGCCTTCAATTTGACCTGAAAATTTTGCTGCGGCATCTGCTGCACTTTCACAAACAAATGATGAAGTCAGGAAAATTGGCTCGCTATGTTCACCCTCAAAAGTACGAGTATGACCTGTACGAATCGCTAAAGTCTCTAATTGGTATTCGATGTCGTCTTGTTGGCTCATCTGTATTACTCAGTCGCGAAGAACTGCCTTTGTGAAGAATTGCCAATATTTTGAGCGTCTAAGCTATTTAAGGTCAAGGTAAAATACGAAATTATCGCTTAGACTTCGACCAATCCTACAAGGACTTAGGCAATTGACAGTTATGCACCCTTTCAAACAGAAATTTCTAGCGCAGCAAAAGAAAATTAAACACCTGTCTACACGTGTGTTTAATGCAAAATCGCTGGTCCTTTCTCAATCAACACCCTATGAAGTAATTACTGAATATAAACATGCAAAAGTTCGGTATTACGCTTCGCCTGATCGTAAATACAAAGAACCCTTAGTGTTTGTTGCACCACTGGCCATCAATATGGCAATTTATGATTTGTATCCATATCGCTCATTGGTGAAACATTTTCAACACAGTGGCTTTGATGTCTATTTGTTGGAATGGGGAAAGTTGAACTATCAAGATCGATTCTTAAATTTTCTATCGTTTATTGATGATGTGATTCCACATTGTATTGATCAAATTTCTCAGCATGCAGATAGTCGATACATCTCGCTACATGGTTGGAGTATGGCTGGAGTCTTTGTCACGCTGTATACCGCATTACATCAACCTGAACATGTTAAAAATCTAATGGTGATGGGCGCGCCGATAGATAGCTATGCCTCAGGTCGTATCGGAAAGTTATTTCAAAAAACCAATCGCTTGCTTTCACGTAGTAAGAATTTACAAGATACGGTCTACACCGGGAAAATCCCTAAACATTTTATCCATACACCGGGTGTGCTCAATGCGATTGGCTTTAAAATCGTCGATCCAATGGGTTGGTTCAAAAGCCAAAAACAATTTCTTTCCAACTTAGATAATCTGCATGATCTGTATGAACATGCAACCATGGGCGATTTTCTCAATCACATGATTGACTATCCTGGTGGCATTAACCAAGACATGGTATTCAATGTTTGGCTGCAAAATCCGCTTAAAAACGGCATTATTCAATTGAAAGATAAAGTTATTCAATTAAAAAATATCCACTGTTCATTGTTAATTGGCGCGGGTTCTACCGATCAAATCGTTACGGCAGATGCAGCAAGTCCTTTAGGCGAATTGACAAGTAGTCAAGATGTCACGTTTACTCTCATTCCCGGTGGTCACCTCGGCCTGATGTCGAGTCAAAAAAGTGCCAATCAATTTTGGCCAACTTTGACCCAGTGGCTTACACAAAGATCCAGTTTATTGAAATAAAAATTTAGAGGGTAAAGTAAAGATGATTCAGTCAGTTGCATTTATTGGATTGGGCGCAATGGGTTCCCGTATGGCAGCGCACCTACCAAAACAGTTCGACACGGTTTATGTCTGGAATCGAAACTTTACCAAGGCAGAGCAACATGCTGCTGAATTTGGTACGCAAGCGGTTGCTTTAGAACAAGCAGTACAAGCGGACATTATTTTTTCTTGCCTACCCATCAGCCAAGATGTTGAAAATTTAATTGCGAGTGTGACGCTGAAATCAGGCTCGATTTGGGTCGACTGTACCAGCGGTGTGCCAGAATCTGCAAAAAAACTCGCTTCAGCCTTAAAGCAACAAAACGTTTCATTCTTAGACGCCCCTGTGAGTGGACAAACCATTGGCGCTGAAACGGGAACATTAACCGTCATGATTGGTGGTGACGCAGCAGCCTTTGAACGTGCATTACCTGCGATCCAAACATTTGGCAGACTGATTAAACATGTGGGTGAACCGGGTGCGGGTTTTGCTGTTAAAGCTGTAAACAACATGTTAATGGCTGTAAATCTTTGTGCAGTTGCTGAAGGATTCACCACCTTAAAAGCGCATGGCGTAGACTTACATGAAGCACTCGATTGTATAAATGCGTCGAGTGGTAAAAGTAATGTGACCGAAACGGTTTTACCGCAGCGCGTACTGAATCGTAGCTTCCCATTAACCTTTGCACTTCCATTACTTGCAAAAGATACGGGAATTGCTGTTGATCTGGTGCGACAAGCAAAACTTTCAGCGCCTGTGCTGTCTTTGACGCAAAACTTAATCCAAGCAGCAAGTGATCAAGCTGAAGAAAACAGTGATTTTTCAAGCGCTATGATTATGTATGAAAAATGGAGTAAAATTACAATTGAGTAATAACTCGCCATTGAATAACGATAAATAACCATCATATTGTACTCTAGTGTCATAACACACATTGTTACAAATGACAGAGGAAACTCGCATGAACAAATTTACCCTCGCAACTTTGCTAGGTGCTGTAACTTTAATCGGGGCTTCTACTACTGTTTTAGCATCTGAGCAAGAATGCCAAAAGTTGAAAAATGACCATGACGTGATTTATGCATCGAAAGGTTTCTGCTTTAAAGATCCTGACGCTAAAGCGAAGTTTGGCAATGACAATTGCTACACAACTAAGCCTAAATTTTCAGAAAAAGAGCAACAACGACTTGACGCGATCAAAGATCGTCAGAAAGAATTGAACTGTAAATAATTACGATTCAATTCGCTCAAGGAATTTAGCAATGACTTATGATGATCAAAATATTTTTGCTCGGATTTTACGTGGAGAACTTCCCGCGTTTAAAGTCTATGAAGATGATCAAGTACTCGCTTTTATGGATGTCATGCCACAGGCCGAAGGTCATACGCTCGTAATTCCTAGAACCCCTGCTATTACGCTACTTGATTTAGATCCTGAAGCGGCTGCTTATACCATTCAGATTGTCCAAAAAGTTGCGAAAGCAATGGAGAAAGCCTTAGACGTGAAAGGTATCGTATTGATGCAGTTGTCTGGTGCTGCTGCGGGTCAAACTGTTCCGCATGTGCATTTCCACCTAATTCCGACTTCAGTCCATGAATTAGGTAAACATGCCGCACAAATGGGCGACATGGAAAAAATTAAAGCTATTGGCGAAAAAATCAAAGCAGCACTTTAAGTCCAATTGAGTTTAAAGTGATGATCAATGGAGCTTCGGCTCCATTTTTTTATGTTTAGAATATTGTGCCAAGTCATTTTAACTGCAAAATTTAATATTTAAAAATAACTATAAATATTTAATAAATATCAATCTTTATAAATAAAAATACAATTTAAACCAAAAATCACCTTTCACCGTTTTGAAATATTTCCTTAATAGAACTGTCTTATTTGTAATGAATACTTAGCGCCATTAGATAGCGAAATTACTTCTAGCCAAGCTACTGATAAAACATATTGATATGACTGGAAAAGTCTTCTGGAGCTTCAAATGAAAAAAACTCTATGTGCATTAGCAATCGGGGCAACAATTCTTACACCAATGATGGCATCTGCTGCAGATGTAAAAATTTATGGCCGTGCACATGTCTCTCTTGACTATCTAGATGATGGTAAAGATTACAACGAAGTTGGTCTTTCTTCTAATGCTTCACGCTTAGGCTTCAAAGTAGATCAAAAAATTAATGATGACCTCAACGTATTCGCTCAAATTGAGCAAGAAGTAAACTTTGCAAGCGGTAGCCAAGACAGCAAAGGTATAGATTTTTCAACACGTGACACATTCGTGGGTTTAAAAAGTTCAACTTATGGTCAAGCACGTGTAGGTCGTTTTGACAGCCCATTTAAAGTCGCACGTAGCCCTGTGAACTTCTTCGGTGACATGGTTGGTGACGTTCGTAACGTAACACGTGTCGGCAACTTAAAATTTGATGAACGTAATGAAAACACCATTGAATATAAATCGCCAAAATTTGGCGGTGGTTTCAATGTACTAGCTGCAATGTCGATGCATTCAGGTACACAAATTGACCGTGAAACAGATGGTGAAGGCAAAGATGACAACAAAGCCTATGACCTTGCTCTAACCTATAAAGAAGGTCCAATTGATTTTGCAGCAGCTTACGAAAAGTATGATGAAAATGCAGCAAACGCAGCTGGTGGTGCAAGTCGTGATGCATTCCGTATTGCCGGTGCATATAAATTAACTGAAGAATTTAACTTGGGTGCCTTATACCAAATTGCCAAACACGACAACGATACAGCCAACCCAGATGCGCAAGTTTTCGGTGTAGCTGGCGAATATAAAGTAACGCCTAAAACCTCAGTACGCGGTGAATACTTCTACCGTGACGTAGATGCTGATGATGCCAATGCAAGCTTGATCGGTGTGGGTGTAGAACATAAGTTGGATAGCACATTACGCGTATACGGCAACTTAGCAACTGTGCTTAACGACAAAAACTCTAAACTCAATCCTTGGAAAGAAGGTCGTAGCTTCGGTAACGGTATCACAGGGATCGGTGATGAAAATGCAACTGCACTTTCTCTTGGTCTACGTTACGACTTCTAAGCTGCAATATCTCCCCCAAAAGACATACTCCGGTATGTCTTTTTTACTCTTAAATTCAAAAAAGAAGAGCAACAAAGATTAAATTATTAGAGAGAAGCAAGTTGAGTTCGCATTTTGCTTCCGACCGGTCAAAGTTGCATCATGAACTATACTCATCTCACTCAAGAACAAAGATATCAAATATACAACTCGTTATGCAGAGGTTTTTCTAAGGCTGTACTAGCTCAAATCTGATCTGACGGTTACCAATTGCTTAAGGCTGTACCGCTTAGTAACCACCTTCTGTTTTCATCACTTGGGTATCTGTTTTATACTTCGATAAAAGCTCACGTAACGAATTCATGAGCACACTGGTGTCGACACCCACGGCAACAAATTCTGTGCCTAACTCGATATACTTCTGAGTCACATCATGCTGTGTCGACAAAATACCTGCTGCTTTACCCGCCTTACGTATACGCTGAATTGCATCAATCACGGTTTTTTGTACTTCAGGATGGTTCGAATTCCCCTGATAACCCATCGTCGCCGACAAATCCACCGCACCAATAAATACCCCATCGATGCCATCAATTTTCAGTATTTCATCTAAGTTTTTAATCCCCTCAACCGACTCAATCTGAATCAGTAAACAGATATTTTCATGTGCAGTTGCATAGTAGTCTGGAATACTGTTCCAACGTGTTGCACGTGCTAATGCTGCACCTACTCCACGAATACCTTCAGGTGGATAACGTACGGCCTTAACCATAAGTTGAGCTTGTTCAACAGTTTCAACCATAGGAATCAGCAAGGTTTGCGCACCGATATCCAACAATTGTTTAATCAGTTGCACACTACCAATTGGAGGTCGAACCACGGCTTGCGAAGGATATGCAGCAATACTTTGCAATTGCGACAATGTCGTCCGCAAATCACTTGGCGCATGCTCGCCATCAATGAGCAACCAGTCATAACCTGCATTTGCAGCTATTTCAGTACCATAAGCGTCGGCTAAACCGACCCACAAACCAATCTGCTGTTCGGTTTTTAATTTTTTCTTGAAATGATTGGTGTAATCCATCGCTGCTGTCTCATGCTTAAACTATGATTAACTACAATTGATTAAACGCCTTTTGGCAAAAACTACCAATAGCATTTATCTATCTTATGATTTTATATAACTCTAATTCGCACTTCATACAGCTTAAATCTGTTAATTTTTAGCCATTGAGTCCAGCATATACGACTAAGATCTATCTTTGGAAAATTTTCTCCTTAGACCATTTGGCCATTTATCCGCTAAACTACAGCAAACTATATTTGGAGATATTCGATGGATCTGTTAAACGTATCAAAACAACGCTATACCACGAAAGCATATAATCCTGCTAAAAAAATTCCACAGGAACAATTTGAGCGTTTATTACAAATACTCCGTTTAACACCATCTTCCATTAATATTCAGCCTTGGCATTTTTTTATTGCAGATCATGATGCAGCCAAACAACGCATTGCCAAAGCCTTAGTAGGAAAATATGCCTACAATGCCCCAAAAGTTTTAGATTCATCACATACGATTTTATTCTGTACTAAAGCAGACATCACTGCAGAGCATTTAGATAATCTTTTAAATCAGGATGATCGTAGTGGTCGCTTTAAAGATGACAAAGCCAAACAAGGTCAAAAAGACAGCCGTACAGGTTATGTCGATTATTATCGTAATGAAAAAGGTGATATTCAACGTTGGGCTGAAAACCAAACATTTATTGCTTTAGGTCAAATGCTTTTGGCAGCAGGCATTGAAGGTGTGGATGCAACACCGATTGGTGGATTTGACGAAGCCATCATCACTGAAGAATTGGGCTTAGTTGAACAAAACTTGATTCCTTCTGTACTGATGACTTTAGGCTATCGTAGCGAAAATGATTTCAATGCGAAATTACCTAAATCACGTCTGAATGCTGAAGAAATTTTTACACATCTCTAGGCTTTTCATAAAACCGACGAAAGGGGCTATTTTACCTCTTTTTTGTCATTTCGGGACTTATTATTTAAAAAATTATCGAGTATATTCTGCTCAAAATATACTCAGGTCTCTCCCTATGCCTACAGCTATAAAATTACCCATGAAATTTCATTGCGAAGCGTGCAATACGGTTTATTTACAAAAATATGCGGGCGATATGCTCCATAGCTATCCAAACTGCCCAAACTGTAAACAACCGGGTCAGTTACAAGGCACGATTGAAACTCAAGATTTCCTAAAACACCCCGTTGCAGTGGGTAAATGTTATTTTGAAAACACCTTACAACGTTTTCAACAACTCACACGTTAACTAAGCATCTAAAACTAAAAGCCCTCAAATCGAGGGCTTTTTTAATAACGACATATTTAGCAACAATGTGAAAATATAATATTTATAAATTGGTCTGAACTTTGCTGAATAATTTGAATCAGAACAACAAATCAAGCAGAGGTGGGACATGTCATATTTACTACAAATGCCGATGAAGTTTGAATGCGGTCATTGCCATCAAATGTATCTGTATACTTATCAATATACTGATCATCACTGCCCTGAGTGTCCGAGTTGTCGAGATCAAGGACTGCTCATGGGCGTGGCTGAGTGGGATGATTTGCTACAACACCCGATCGTTTTTGCTAAAAGTTATCTTAGACAGACATGGCATATGCTAAGCAAACCACACTCATGATCCCTGCAATCAAACCAAATACGGTTGCGACTCTCAATTTTTCTTTAAAGATGATGAGGCCCGCAACCACACCTAAAACTACAACCAAAATATTCATGCCAGCAAAGACGATTGCAGGTGTGTCTTTAAGCAACATGTGGGCTTTCACATACAGTGCAATATTGGCAAAGTTTAAGAGACCTAAGCCCAATCCAGCGAGGATATTTTTTGTCTGCCCCAGACTGCCGTGTTGTACGATGTTATAAATACTCGAAAGTAGAAATGAACAAATAAACACCAGATCTAAAGTCACCGCAAACTGCATGCCCAAACCTGAGGCAAATTTTAATAGCACATCAATCAGTGCATAGCCTGCCCAAACGCTTAATAAAAATAAAATCCCCTGCTTTCCATCAATGCTTCCCTTACGCTGTGAAAATAAAATCAGCAATACCGCAAGTACACCAAGCGCAATACCAATGAGCTTAATGGCATTAAAATATTCACTGAAAATAAAATAGGCTGCGCTAAGAGAAAGCACAACCGATAAGCGCTGAGCCAATTCGGTTTTTAAAATACCTGCTGTTTGCAGTGAGCGTGCTAAGCAATAAAAAATCGTCGGCAGTAATACACCCAAAGCCGCAATTAAAACCCACGGCGTTTTATTAATCGAAATATGGGCTAGATCCGGCTTAAACCATAGAAAACATAAAATACTCGCAGATGCATAATTCCATGTGATCATTTGTGCAGGGTTAAAACCCCGATCACGACAGAGTTTTAGAATTACTGAAACGAGAACACTGCAAATCGCGGCAGCAAAGATCAATTCCATGACACGCTCTTATTCTTGAGTTGTATTTAAAGCAATTTTTCTAAGTTCAAATCAAAGAAAAGCCCACTTAATTGTGGGCTTTTCTTCAAAAATAATCTATCTCAAGACAAATTATTTATAGTGACTCACCATTTTCTCTAAAGAAATTGGACGAATCTTGTCAGCATTACCCGCTGTACCAAATGCTTCATAACGATCGATACAAATTTGTTTCATTGCATCAACAGTTGCAGAGAAGAATTTACGTGGGTCAAATTCAGCTGGTTTTTCAGCCATCATACGGCGCATAGCACCTGTAGAAGCAAGACGTAAGTCAGTATCGATGTTAATTTTACGAACACCGTGTTTGATTGCGTCTACAAGTTGGTCTACTGGAACACCGTAAGTTTCGCCGATGTTACCACCGAATTCATTAATTACAGCCAACCATTCTTGTGGCACAGAGCTTGAACCGTGCATTACAAGATGCGTATTTGGTAACGCAGCGTGAATTTCTTTAATACGGTCAATCGCTAAGATGTCACCTGTAGGTGGACGAGTAAATTTGTACGCACCGTGTGAAGTACCCACCGCAATTGCAAGTGCGTCAACATTTGTATCTGATACAAATGAACGCGCTTCTTCAACTGAAGTTAAAAGTTGAGAATGGTCAAGTACGCCTTCAGCGCCTACACCATCTTCTTCACCAGCCATACCAGTTTCAAGGCTACCTAAACAACCGATTTCGCCTTCTACTGAAACGCCACACGCATGTGCCATTTGAACAGTACGACGAGTCACATCTACGTTGTATTCGTATGAAGTTGGTGTTTTACCGTCTTCACCTAATGAACCGTCCATCATCACTGATGAGAAACCAAGTTGAATAGAACGTTGACATACGTCAGGGCTAGTACCATGGTCTTGGTGCATAACCACAGGAATATGTGGCCATTCTTCGATTGCTGCCAAAATCAAATGACGCAAGAACGGAGCGCCTGCATACTTACGTGCACCCGCAGATGCTTGTACGATTACAGGTGAATTTGTTGCATCTGCTGCAAGCATAATTGCACGCATTTGTTCTAAGTTGTTTACGTTGAATGCTGGTACGCCGTAAGCATGTTCGCCGGCGTGATCCAAGAGCTGGCGCAATGAAATAAGAGCCATAATATCCTCCCAGGTAATGCCGCATATTCTACATGCTCAATCATTTCAATTCAGCAACAAATAACACTATTTAAAAAAAAATCCCTGCATTTGCAGGGACTTTTTAAATAAAGACAACAATCTTAGTGAGTTGCTGCTGCTGAAGCGGCTGTTTCAGCGTCAGCTGTTGCTTCGTCTGCAGGTGCATTTGCAATTTCAGCAGGAACATCTTGATTCTTTTCATCCAATACTGGCTTATCAAGTTCATCAATGGCTTTTTGTTGTTCTGGCGTTGTTTGAGCATTATCTACGGCAACAGCAGATGCTTCTGATTCCGTTGGTGCAGACTCTTTTTTAGCACAAGCTGTCAAAGTTAATGGAGCAATTAAAAGTACAGCAAGTGCAAGTTTTAAGTTCATCGTTGTTTCCTACTACTGCTAATTAGGTGTTGCGATGAATTTTATTGCAGAAATATTGCACTTTGATGACGACAAAATGAATGGGCGATAAAAAAAGGCTGACCGAAGCCAACCTTTTTTAATACTGTATTATCTTATTGATAATACTAAATTAAGCACGGTCAAGAAGCGCCGCTACAGCAGGAAGAGTTTTACCTTCAACGAATTCAAGGAAAGCACCACCACCAGTCGAGATGTAACCAATTTTGTCTGCAACTTCATATTTATCAATTGCAGCAAGCGTATCACCACCACCCGCGATCGAGAAGCCTTCAGATTCAGCAATCGCTAAAGACAATGCTTTAGTGCCTTCGCCGAATTGATCAACTTCAAACACACCTACTGGACCATTCCATAGAATAGTTTTTGAAGTTTTCAAAATCTCAGCAAATGCTTTTGCAGTTTCAGGACCTACATCCAAAATCATATCGTTGTCTGTTACATCTTCAACTTTTTTCACGACAGCTTTAGCAGCAGCTAATGAACCGAGGAAGTCTGCAAAATCAATTTCAGCAGCATCAGCAACAACCACATCAGTTGGAAGTGGTACAGATACTTTTGCAGCAATGGCTTTTGCTGTGTCGATCAAGTCATTTTCACAAAGTGATTTACCAACATTGAAGCCTGCAGCAGCTAAGAATGTATTGGCAATACCACCACCCACGATCAATTGATCACAGATGTCAGATAGTGAAGTTAATACATCTAATTTAGTAGAAACTTTTGAGCCTGCAACAATCGCAACCATTGGTTTTGCAGGAGTTTTAAGTGCACGGCCTAGTGCATCAAGCTCAGCAGCAAGTAAAGGACCTGCAGCAGCCACTTTTGCACAACGTGCTACGCCTTCAGTCGATGCTTCTGCACGGTGAGCCGTACCAAATGCATCCATTACGTAAACATCACAAAGTGCTGCATATTTAGCAGATAATTCAGGATTGTTTTTCTTTTCACCCACGTTGAAACGGCAGTTTTCAAGTAAAACCACTTGACCTGGCGCAACGTCAACACCGTCCAAATAGTCAGTGATCAGTTGAACGTCCTGACCCAACGCCTCTGTTAAATAAGCAGCTACAGGTGCTAGAGACTGTTCTGCTTTAGGCTCACCTTCAACAGGACGACCTAAGTGTGAATACACCATTACAGCAGCACCTTTTTCTACAGCTGCTTTAATTGTTGGCAACGCCGCACGTAAACGTGCATCGCTTGTAATCACGCCATTTTTAACTGGTACGTTAAGATCTTCACGGATCAGAACACGTTTACCCGCCAAATCTAGGTCAGTCATACGCTGAAAGTTCATGCATTACTCTCTTTTATTGATATCAAAACGCGACGATTTTAAATGATTATGCAGAAAAACGTTAGCTTCTTTTGCAGAAAAGCTATGTAGAGCCAAAGTTTTGTTATGATAGCGAAAAGCCTTATAAAGATTCAGCGCTTATGTCGATTCATCCAGACCCAAATATTAATCGTTTAAATGTTTTAGGCGAACCCTTGGCAAGCTGTTGTTTTGATCCGATTACCGGATATTTTAGAAATGGCTTTTGCCATACAGCAACAACAGACCTTGGTCAGCATACGATGTGTGCACAAATGACATCTGAATTTTTAAACTTTTCCCAAAAAGTTGGCAATGACCTAATCACACCCTTACCCGAAGTTGGTTTTCCAGGACTACAACCTGGTGACTTCTGGTGTATCTGTGTGACTCGCTGGGTGGAAGCGTATCAAGAAGGATTTGCCCCACCTATTAAAATACAAGCGTGTCACCAAGCGGCGCTGTCTTATGTGCCGCTTGATGTACTTATGGAATATGCAGTGTAATGAGTACTCCCAAAATCATTTTGGCTTCTAGCAGCCAAACCCGTAAAGACCTGATGGACCGTTTACGGATTGATTACCACTCAATCGTACCAGATATAGACGAAACACCTCGCGGTGAAAACCACGCCGATGAGTTAGCAAAGCGACTGGCATTTGAAAAAGCTTCTGCGATTGCAAACCAACACCCAGACGCAATTGTGATTGGTTCTGACCAAGTCGCATGGCGCGAAGGCGCACCAGATATTTTTATTGGTAAACCGCTTTGCGATGAAAAAGCCGTTAAGCAGCTTCAAGCCAATTCAGACAAAATCGTTTATTTCAGTACTGCACTCAGTGTCCAACAAAAATCGATAGGTTTTGAACAAACCCTTGTCGAGCACTATAAAGTGAAGTTTCGCAAACTTAGCTTGCCTGAAATTGAACGTTATGTTCAGGTTGAACAGCCGCTACACTGCGCTGGCAGTTTTAAGTGTGAAAGTTTAGGGATTAGCTTATTTGAAGAAATGATCGGGCAAGACCAAACCACACTCATGGGTATGCCGATGATTAAACTCTGCAATATTTTGCGTGAGCTTAAGATTTTAGTCCCATAATTTTAAAATTATTATCTGTTACAGCATAATAAACACATCATTAGCTCTTTATGGGCTAATGATTAAAAAGTCACTTACTTATTTATTACAACCAAGAACTGAAAACATGAAAACGTTTAATTTAATTTCATCTAGCCTCATTAGCATTAGCCTTCTATTTTGTTCGACAAACGGTCATACCAATACAGTGAATCAAACTGTGACCAACTCTCAGCAATACAATAAAAACTTAGTCAATGAATGGGTTCAATATAAATTTATCTTTGCTGAATTAGAACAACAAGGCGCTGCAATGCAGGAGCAAATCATTCAACAGCTAGGGACTAAAACCAAAACCGGTGGTAGTAGCACGCCAGAACAACAAATCAATAAACTGGTTGCTCTAGGCAAACAAAAATTTGAAAGCATTCAACCACAAACAGTTGAAGTGAAAAAACTTCTAAAACTACAAACCGAAAATGTTGAAATGATGGCAAAAGTCATGCCGAATCATTTCAAATTAATGTCTGACAAAGAAAATACTAAAATTGACACCAATGCACATTTTGAGCAATTCATGAAATTTTCAGCGACAACGGCTGCTGCCAATAGCTATGATTTGGAAGTTGAAAAATTAGTCATGCAATATCTCAAAGACAATCCTTTAAAATAGTCTCAAGCTAATCGAAATAATTTAATGAAATAGAGCCTTGCTAAAAACAGGAATCTCAAGGGACAATATATCCATTAAAATTGTATGTATTTAGCTATGGCTCATTCTCTTGACATCCTCGGCGGCATAAGCGCTGAACAATTCCTTGCCGAATATTGGCAAAAAAAACCATTATTGGTTCGTAATGCACTCCCTGAAATTGCCCAAATACTTGAACCGAAAGACGTTCTTGAATTGGCTTTAGAAGACAATGTCACTGCACGTCTCATCAAACAAAAAGATCGTGATCCTAACCAATGGACAGTGAAATCTTCTCCACTACTTAAAGCCGATTTTCAAAAAATGCCGAAACTGTGGACTTTATTGGTTCAAGCTGTCGATCATTATTCTTTTGACCTAGCAGAGCTTTGGAAGCAGTTTTCATTTATTCCGCAATGGCGTCGTGATGACATCATGGTGTCATATGCACAAAAAGGTGGCTCTGTCGGGCAACATTTTGATTTTTATGATGTATTCCTCGTACAAGGCTATGGTCACCGCCGTTGGCAATTAGGTCAGATGTGTGATGCCGATACTTCATTTGTCGAAGGTCAACCGCTTCGCTTACTGCCAGAAATGGACGTTCATTTTGATGAAGTGCTTGCTCCCGGCGACTTACTTTATGTACCACCAGGCCTATCACACTATGGCGTAGCTGAAGATGAATGTCTGACGTATTCATTTGGCTTCCGCATGCCAAATGTCACTGAAATGATGGATCGAGTGACAGACAAATTCACAGACAATCCTCTACTTAAAAATCCATTAACTGACATTTTACGTGACCAAATCAGTGCGATTGGCCAAGTGACTGAAAATGAACTTGAGTATTTAAAAGAAAAGTTATTTGAACAATTGCAAAATTCAACCGTACTTGAAGATGCAATCATGAGCTTAATGTCAGAACCTAAATATCCTGACAATATTCCTGAAGCAGAAGAAATCGGCACTGATGATTTAGAGGAAGCTCTAGATCAAGGCTATCAACTCATGTTAGAACCTGCTTCACGCTTACTTTACACAGAGCAAGATGGTGATATTTTGTTTTGGGCAAATGGTGAAGGAATCTGTATCTCAGACGAATTTGCATTGCATTTAAAAACCATTGCCGATGGTCAAAGTCTAGCGCTAGACGAATCTTTATATGATGCTGATATTTTAGAAGATATTGCCATGCTATTAAATGAATCTGTACTCATGCTCGTCCCAACAGAAGCTGAATAAAATCAATAAAAAAGGGAGCGTCACGCTCCCTTTTTATGCTACTGAATAGCATTATTTTCGCTTTCTACGATTTAAAAAATCTTCGACTTGATCGGCTTTTTTCTCCACGATGACGCGATAAACCCATACAATCAATAACACCAATCCAATAAACCAAAGATAGCGCATCACGCTGTATTTAAGGTGAAGACATAGACTAGAATGTGGTGATCGTAGATACCATCGGAATTCAAATATAAAAGCCTAAAAACAAAAGCGAAGCTATGGTGACAAGAAAAAAGGCACATATTTTCAAAGTTTAAGTCATTATTCATCGCAGATTCAAATCCCAAGTGCGACACATTTGTAGTTAGTTGAAAAAGTTAGATGTATTCATAGAATCATTAGACTTTTTCAACTCGCAATTGGAAAGCACACAATGAAGAAATACACCCAACTTTCTCAAGATGAAAGATACAAAATTTATGCTACTTTGAAAAGTAAAAGTTCAATCACTACCCTTGCTCGGGAGCTAGGGCGTTCACGATCAACCATCTACCGTGAATTAAAAAGAAATACTGGGCAACGTGGATATAGGGCTCAACAGGCAGCTAAATTTGCAAGTCAAAGACGGTACCGTCCTTCATCATCAATGACAGCATTTGCCTTCGCGTATATTGATTATTTGATTGGCTTGGACTGGTCACCAGAACAAATTTCAGGTGCTTTAACACAACGCAGTTGGCTGGATGCACCTTCACATGAATGGATTTACCAGTACATTTATCAAGATAAATCAAAAGGCGGTAAACTCCATCTACACTTAAGGCATCAGAAGAAATATCGAAAACGAGGTTACAAAAACACGGATCGTAGGGGTCAAATCATTGATAAAACAAGTATTCATTGCCGAGATGAGGTCATTGATAACGACAACGTTTAGGAGATTTCGAAGGTGACACGGTGATTGGTAAGCATCATAAAGGTGCTTTATTAACTCTCGTTGATCGAAAGAGCCTGTACGTACATATTGTTCATTTAGGGCCAACGAGAGCATCCCCTCAAACGATTACTTATGCATTAGATCGTTTACGAATGAGCCATGCTTATAGCGTGACATTTGATAATGGCAAAGAATTTTCCGAACACAAAAGAATTACTGATACCGGCATAGAGGCGTATTTCGCTGACCCTTACAAGTCTATTCAGCGAGCTAGAAATGAAAATACGAATGGTTTAATCCGTCAATATCTGCCAAAATCATCATCGTTTGATGACGTGTCAAACGAACAAATAGAGCAGATAGAATTTGCACTCAACCATCGTCCTAGAAAAACACTAGGTTGGTATACACCGAGTGAAGTTATGGCTGGTTTTTATACTGTTGCACTTGCTGCTTGAATCCGCCATTTTAAAAAAATTTAAAGTCAAATATCACAATCATGGTTTTTTTTACATACTTTATCCCAGTATTCATAATCTTTTGAATTATTTAGTTTTTTATAATAAAGTCTTAAGTTGTAAATAGCATCAGGGTTCCCATTTATTGCTAATGGTTTTATTATTTCAATAGCTGTATTAATATTAGCTCCCACACCATACCCTTTAAAATATAATGTTGCTAATTGGATCTCCGCTAGAGAATAATTTTGATTTGCCGATAAAGTGTACCACTTGAAAGCCGCCTTAAAATCCTTATTAACCCCTATTCCTTCAAAATACATTTGCCCAATATTAAACTGCGCATCTGGATTACCTAGCAAAGCAGCCTTCTTATAATATTTCAGTGCCTTTTCTAAATCTACATCATAACCATAGCCATAATTATACATCACACCTATTAAATTAAAGGCTGGCGCGAAATTATCATTTTCAATCTCCTTAAAAATTGATGCTGCTTCTGTATAATATCCTTGCTCTAATCGAACTCTTCCTACATTATAAATAGCTGGAATATAATAGATTTCTTTCATAAGTCATTTTTCACTCAGCTCCAAGTTATAAATTCCAGCAATTAGATTGAATCTTAATGCTAGTCTTTTGCCTCGATTGCGATATCGCTCAGCAAGAATTTTGAAGGTTTT
>NZ_VOYE01000026.1:0-17918 GCF_013420765.1 Acinetobacter sp. YH01009
CTTCGGGTGACTAATTCTTCAGTTACAGCCTGAATGGTTTGACTATGTAAATTACATTCTTTGGATGTGCCTTTCGTATATTTGGCAATATCAAAAGCAGAGAGAAATTCACCTTTCCGCTTCAAATGCCTAAACCCTAAATCATTGACATAATTCCAGACGAAGTTCACTTCTGATGCTAGTTGGTCTAACACCTTGCAATGTTTGTCTTTTATACGTAATTTAAGGGTTTTCATGTACTTATATTAACAATCAAAACTCAAGGAAAATAGTCCTTAGTTAAATCAAACGACACTTCATGTCGTGTCGCTTATATCTCTGACCTGAAGGACAGAGTTTTACGCTCCATTTGATAAATATTTTTTTAATACCTATTCACATATCATGACAAGCATGCTAATTTTCATCTTAAGTGTGATCTGTTTAAAACAATTAAATCATTCATCGCAGCGCACGAATGACTGCAATTAATATTTTTATTAATCAAGTGGTTATATTTAGAAACAAGGAGTTTAACAATGATGATACAAGCTCTGAAAAAAATCTATGCACTGTTGTCACAACAGATGAATCCAAAGTTGCAAGGAATGCATCTTTCGATTCCAGAAGCCGAAGGTGATTACGCCCAAGGGACTTATTTTGAAAGTCTTGCGGCTCAACACCATCAAGACTTTCTCAGTCACCATACTATGGATTCAGCAGACCAATCCCCTACTGACTATCGCAATGCCATGTGGAATTTTTTAAGTGCCGCATTAAAAGGTCATAAAGATGCCCAATATCGCTTAGGTCTTGGTTATTTACGTGGAGAACTCGGCTTGGACCGTAATTATGAACTTGCAGAAATTTGGCTCAGTAAAGCTGCTGCACAAGGCCATGAACATGCAGACTACGTCTTACATCATGCCTATGAAGACATTGTTGTATAGTCATTGCTTCTCACGCAATAAAAAACCAGCCCGCAGGCTGGTTTTTTATTTTAAAACTGGAACTTAGTTACCAATTTTGCGGTATTTTTGACGCTTTGCAACAAGGTCATCACCATCACGTTTACGACGGTATTCTTCAAATTCATGGTAGTTACCCGTGAAGAATTCAGGGGTTTCACCTTCAAATGACAAGATGTGCGTTGCAATACGGTCGAGGAACCAACGGTCATGCGAGATCACCATGACAGTACCTGGGAATACCAGAATAGCATCTTCAAGCGCACGTAAAGTTTCAATATCCAAGTCGTTTGACGGTTCATCGAGTAAGATGACGTTTGCACCCATTTGCAGGATTTTCGCAAGTTGTAAACGGTTACGTTCACCACCTGACAATTGACCTACACGTTTTTGCTGATCTTGACCTTTGAAGTTAAAGCGACCGATATACGCACGAGATGCGATTTCGTATTCACCAATTTTCAAGATATCTAAACCGCCAGAAACTTCTTCCCAAACAGTTTTGTTGTCATCTAAGGTGTCACGAATCTGACCAACATAAGCCACTTTAACAGACTCACCCAGTGTAACTGTACCTGTATCTGGTTGTTGTTCGCCTGTCATCATACGGAATAGTGTGGTTTTACCCGCACCGTTTTCGCCCACGATACCTACAATTGCAGCAGGTGGTACAACGAACGATAAATCTTTATAAAGTGTACGGTCACCAAAGGATTTACTAATACCTTCAACTTCTACAACTTTATTACCTAGACGTGGACCAGGTGGAATATAGATTTCAGACGTTTCGTTACGCTGTTGGAATTCGCGTGAGTTAAGCTCTTCAAAACGCTCCATACGCGCTTTGTTTTTCTTTTGCTGACCTTTGGCATTTGAACGAACCCATTCAAGTTCTTTTTTCAATGCTTTAGCAAAAGATTCTTCTTGCTTCTGTTCTTGCTCTAAACGAGCATTTTTCTGCTCTAACCAAGAAGAATAGTTGCCTTGGTATGGAATACCCATGCCGCGGTCAAGCTCAAGAATCCACTCTGCCACGTTATCCAAGAAGTAACGGTCATGGGTAATCGCAACGATGGTGCCTGGGAAGTCTTTCAAGAAACGTTCTAACCAAGAGACTGATGAAGCATCCAAATGGTTCGTCGGTTCGTCTAGAAGCAGCATGTCTGGTTTAGACAATAACAAACGGCAAAGTGCAACACGACGGCGCTCACCACCAGACAACTTAGATACATCTGCATCCCAAGCTGGAAGGTTCAACGCAGCAGCAGCCTGATCCATTTGGTTGACAATGTTATGTGCATCCCATGAATGGATAACTGCTTCTAACTTCTCTTGTTCTTTTGCAAGTGCATCAAAGTCAGCATCTTCTGCTGCATATTCTGCAAATACTTCATCAAGACGCGCCAAAGCATCCAACGGTTCACGTAAACCGTCTTCAACGTTACCACGAACGTCTTTGCTTTCATCCAATGGCGGCTCTTGTTCAAGGTAACCAATTTTGATACCCGGTTGAGCACGTGCTTCACCTGAGAAATCTTTATCTACGCCCGCCATAATACGAAGCAAGGTAGATTTACCTGCACCGTTTAGACCAAGCACACCAATTTTTGCGCCTGGGAAAAATGATAAAGAGATGTCTTTCAGGATTTCGCGCTTAGGCGGAACCATCTTCGACACACGGTTCATCGTGTAAATATATTGGGCCACTTAGGACTCCTCAATAGTCAAAACATATACGGAACAACACAAAGTTGCCCCTGCTCAATTGAGCGAAAAAATAATCGGCTATTATACGCATAAAGTCGTGAAAAAATAAGGTTTCGCACACGCCTTCAATGCATTGTTACAAGTTTAATGGCGAACAAAATTTAAACATGCGTTTTTAAGCATGATTTCGCTCATCTTTAGCTGAAAATTTTTCAACAATATGAATAATTATGATATTAATTTTAGAAATAAAGCACTTTTATTCATATATAAAAATGATAGACTGTTTAAAAACTAGCTCACTTAGATGAAGTAATCATGACATATAAAGACGAAACTTTAGCAATTCACGCGGGGTATACACCGGAGCCAACCACCAAAGCGGTTGCGGTGCCAATTTATCAAACCACTTCATATTCCTTCGATAACACACAGCATGGTGCTGATTTATTTGACTTAAAAGTTCAGGGTAATATTTATACCCGCATCATGAATCCAACCACAGCGGTACTTGAACAGCGTGTTGCAGCACTCGAAGGCGGTATTGGCGCTTTGGCCTTAGCCTCTGGTATGGCGGCCATTACATATGCGATTCAAACTATTGCTGAAGCAGGCGACAATATCGCTTCAGTTTCGACCCTATATGGCGGCACATATAATCTGTTTGCCCACACCCTGCCGAAACAAGGCATTGAAGTTCGCTTCTTTGATTATCAAAACCCTGAAGCGCTGCGTAGCCTCATCGATGACAAAACCAAGTTGGTCTTTGTCGAATCTATTGGTAACCCATTGGGCAATATTATTGACCTCGAAGCAATTTCGAAAATTGCGCATGAATTTGGCATACCTGTAGTAGTAGACAATACCGTTGCTACTCCTGTCCTGCAAAAATCATTTGAATTTGGTGCCGACATTGTGGTGCATTCATTGACCAAATATATTGGCGGTCATGGTAATTCGATCGGCGGCATCATCGTCGATAGCGGCAAGTTTCCTTGGGGCAAATACCCTGAACGTTTTAAATCACTCAACACCCCTGATCCAAGCTACCACGGGGTGAATTATGTCGAAGCTTTAGGTGAGGCAGCCTACATTGCCCGTGCGCGTGTAGTACCACTGCGTAATACGGGCGCTGCGATCAGCCCGCACAATGTGTTTTTGATTTTACAAGGTTTGGAAACCTTAAGCCTGCGCATGGAACGCCATACTGAAAATGCGCAAAAAGTGGCTGAATATTTACAGGCGCATCCAAAAGTAAAATGGGTCAACTACGCTGGCCTAAAAGACCACCCGCAGCATGCTTTGGCGCAAAAATATGTCAAAGGCAAACCGTCTGCGATTCTTTCCTTTGGGGTGCAAGACGGCCTTGCAGGCGGCACGCGTTTCATTGATGCCTTGCAGCTGTTTACCCGCCTTGTGAATATTGGTGATGCCAAAAGTTTAGCCTGCCATCCCGCGACCACGACACATCGTCAGCTCAATGAAGATGAACTAAAAGCAGCAGGTGTCAGCATTGATATGGTTCGTTTATCGATTGGGATCGAGCATGCAGATGACTTGATTGCCGACTTAGAGCAAGCCTTAGCTGCTGTTTAAACCACAATTGCACAATCCACAGGCCTTATTTTTAAGGCCTGTTTTTATTTCCATTTCATTTAAATAACCTTCCCCACATAATCTGCCTTCCAATTTTGCGCATCTATGGCCCTGCTTCTATATTTATTTACAATTTTATTTATCTTGAAAATCGACTTTTTTACATTGCAACGATGTTGCTAAAAGCACTTCTCTTTCACATATTTATGTGTTAAAAATTGAGTAAATAGGGATTTTAATTTAGAGTAAAAACTCTAAATATTATTTTATTATCAATTACTTATCATATGGCTTTTTTTGAATAAAACGCTATCATACCGCTGACTTAAAACAGCCCTGCACATAGCGTTGTCGGGCCGATAAATGAATACAATAAAACTGATTTAACAGGGAACCTCATCGTGAATTCAAGACTTGAGAAACGTTTCGTTGACCGTGTCAACGGTAAGATCATTTTAATCACTGGTGCATCAAGTGGTATCGGTTTAACCACAGCGCATCGCCTTGCCAACGCAGGCGCACATGTTCTACTGGTTGCACGTACCAAAGAAACCCTCGATGCCGTAAAAGCTGAAATTGAAGCCACTGGCGGTAAAGCTGATGTTTTCCCATGTGACCTCAATGACATGGACTCCATTGATGCTGTGGCACAACAAATCCTCGCTTCCGTCGATCATATCGATATCTTAATTAATAACGCTGGCCGTTCTATTCGTCGTGCCGTACATGAATCTACCGACCGTTTCCATGATTTTGAACGTACTATGCAGTTGAACTATTTTGGCGCGGTACGTTTGGTGATGAATTTACTGCCGAAAATGATGATTCGCCGTGAAGGTCATATCATCAACATCAGTTCGATTGGTGTATTGGCCAATGCAACGCGCTTCTCTGCGTATGTTGCATCTAAAGCCGCATTAGATGCTTTCAGCCGTTGCCTAAGTGCTGAAGTTCACTCGCATAATATTGCCATCACGTCGGTCTACATGCCATTGGTGCGCACGCCAATGATCGCCCCAACCAAAATTTATAAATACGTACCAACGCTTTCTCCAGAACAAGCAACTGACCTGATTGCCTATGCCATCGTGAAACGTCCGAAGAAAGTGGCGACCAATTTGGGCCGTTTGGCTTCGATCACCTACTCCATTGCTCCTGACATTAATAACAAACTCATGTCGATTGGTTATAACCTATTCCCAAGCTCTTCAGCGTCTATTGGTAAGCAAGAAAAACTCAATTGGGTACAAAAAGCATATGCTCGCCTATTCCCTGGTGAACACTGGTAAGACCTGACTCACCCTTTAAAAAGCCCTTTTAAGGGCTTTTTTTATTGGGTTTTATGCGGCAACTTTGCTACATTGGGCTGAGATAAAATCAACTTTTATAACAATGAAAACTCAAAATATTGCCATCATCGGTGCAGGTACTGCAGGATTGGCTGCTGCAGCAATGCTTGCTAATCAAGGCCATCAAATCTGCTTATATGAAAATGTCTCACAACTTGAACCTGTGGGCGCAGGATTATTATTACAACCCGCCGGGCTGGCGGTTTTCGAACATTTAGGCATTTTGGAACATGCCTTAAGCCTAGGTGCTGTGGTAACCGGTCTTGAAGGTCAACTGGCTGGCGGCGACTTGCTGATAAACAGTCAATATCGACAAGCCGATGAACGTTCATATGGACTCGGCATTCACCGTGCCACACTCTGTCATGCCCTTGCATCCAAAGTCCGTGAATATCCTCAACACGTTGAGTGGTGCATGGCGCATGAGGTACATGAACTTCAAGAATCCAGTGACGGTATAAACGTGATTGGACAATCCGCAGATCAATCCTTTCAACGTCAGTTTGATCTCGTGCTGATCGCCAATGGCGCACGCAGCCATTTACGCCCTAAAGCATGGGAAAAGCTCAACCAAGCCTATCCTTGGGGCGCAAAGTGGATCATCGTGCCTGAATGCGAAGTGCTGAATCCACAGATCTTGCATCAGTTCTATGACCGCTCCAATATCATGATGGGTGTGATGCCTACGGGAGCAATTCCAACGCAGCCTGAACAGCGCCTTTCGAGCATTTTCTGGAGTCTACCTACAGCAGATTTAGAAGGATTCTTAAAAACCAAAAGCGCACAGCAGCAATGGTTGCTTGAAGTTTCGAAACGCTGGCCGAGTGTTGCAGAATGGTTAGCGCATGTGATTCCACATCCAGATGATCCGCAGCAATGGCTGTCTGCCAACTATCGTGATGTGGTGCTGAGCAAACTCGGTGAAGATCGTATCGGTATCTTAGGAGATGCGGCTCATGCCATGAGTCCACAACTTGGACAAGGTGCCAATATGGCGCTGCTCGATGCGTGGGCCATCAGTCATGCCCTGCTCCAATATCAACAGGATTCCTCACTGCAAAACCTCTGGCAGCAGTATCATCAACTGCGGTTGCCGTCCGTGCGGTTTTACCAATTTTTTAGCCGCCTACTGACACCGTTTTATCAATCACATCATCGCTGGACAGCACCGCTGCGTGATATTTCATTTCGTGCCATGTATCAGCTGCCGTTTTTCCGCAAAGAAATGGCCATCACGATTTCTGGCTTAAAAACAGGTGCATTTGGACAAATGAATTATGCCGACATTGCCCGTAAGCCTGCAGATGATTCTGCTGCTGAACTGCGCAATTTAAAATTTGATTAAGAATAAACTCCCCATCATTCTCTTGATGGCTTACACTATGATGCTGCTCAAATGCTGCAGCATTTTATTTTTTGATTTTTGAATTGGTGAAATCCTCATGAACAACCTGCAATGGCTCGATGAAGTAAAATTTAACGAACAAGGCTTAGTGCCTGCTATTGCACAGCATCATCAAAGCGGACGCGTTTTGATGGTGGCATGGATGAACCGTGAAGCGTTGGCGCAAACTGCAGAAAAAAATCAAGCGGTGTACTTTTCACGTTCACGCAATAAGTTATGGCATAAAGGTGAAGAATCTGGCCATTTCCAAACTGTGCATGAAATCCGTTTGGACTGTGATGCTGACGTGATTGTGCTGCAGATTGAACAGCATGGCGGCATTGCCTGCCATACCGGCCGTGAGTCATGCTTCTACCGCAAGCTTACTGCCAATGGCTGGGAAATTGTCGATGCGCAATTAAAAGATCCGGCTGCAATTTATGGCGCAAAATCAGCAAATCCACATACCCTTGCGATGAATGCATCCAATGCACAATCTGAGCAAGTCGAAGTACTCGACTACTTAGGTAAAATGATGGCTGAACGCAAACAAGCCGATCCTGAGTCCTCTTATGTGGCGAAGCTTTACCATAAAGGCCTGAATAAAATTTTAGAAAAAGTCGGTGAAGAAAGTGTTGAAACCATCATTGCCGCTAAAGATTTTAAAATCGAAGCCAATGAAGACAACAAAAACGATTTAATTTACGAAGTGGCAGACCTTTGGTTCCATACCATTGTGATGTTGGGTTATTTCGATATTGATCCTCAATTGGTACTTAACGAACTCGCTCGTCGTCAAGGCCTTTCCGGTTTGGTTGAAAAAGCCAACCGTCAGCACTAAGACGCAACCGTGCCAGAGCTTAAAAAACCGACCGCGACCTATGAGCAGGCCACTGCCATAGATAACGCACGTCTTGGAAAATCATTTAAAGTGATTGCCTATGCTGGCACAGGTAAAACCACTACACTCCAAATGATCAGTGATGCCATGCCTCAGCGGCGTGGCATGTACTTGGCCTTTAACAAAGCCATTGCCACCGAAGCACAGAATCGTTTTCATCAAAATGTCGACTGTCGCACCTTCCACTCATTGGCCTATCGCAGTGTTCCACGTGGAGTGACTGACAAACTGCGTCTACCGCGTTTAAGCCCCAGTTTTATTGCCAAAGAATATCGACTAGAACCGATCACCCTACGTCGTATGATGGGTGGTCGTTATGAAAAATATGTGCTCATGCCATCACGTTTGGCGAGTCTGGTAGCAAACGCTGTCAGTTATTTCTGTTCAACCAGTTCACAGTACCCTGCCCCACGACATCTACAAGCACCGAGTTGGTTGCATCCTGACGATATCGAAAGCTTACAAAAGCACTTATATCCTGCGATTGAACGTCGTTGGTTAGAGTCGATTGATCCGAACCATGCAGCAGGGATTGGACACGATATTTATTTAAAACTTTGGGCTTTGTCTGAACCGAATATTCCTGCGGATTATGTGCTGTTCGATGAAGCTCAAGATGCTGACCCACTAATGCTAGGGATTTTACTGAAACAGCGGAATACCCAAGTCATCTATGTTGGCGATGCGCATCAACAAATTTATGCATGGCGTGGCGCAGTCAATGCCATGCAGCAACTCCCTTTACCCGAATCACGTTTAACCACGTCGTTCCGTTTTGGTGAAGAAATTGCCTTGAACGCCAATGCTCTGCTGGGCGCATTGAATGAAACCGTGCCGTTATTGGGTAATCCGCAGCTCAACTCTAAAGTGGTCAATAAACCGCATACCAAGATGCGCGATGCCATTTTATGTCGTACCAATGCACGTGCGATGGAACTGTTATTGGCAGGTTTGGTCAAAGGTGAAAAAGTCAGCCTGCAAGCAGATCATGCACGACTCAATCGTTTTGTCGATGCTGCAGCCATGCTCAAGCAAGGTAAACGCGTGGTCGATGTCCCAGAGCTTGCATGGTTTAACTCATGGCATGATGTGCATGAATATTGTGAAACCAATGACGGCAGCGATATTAAACCGCTAGTGAAGTTGGTCGATGACCACGGTACTGACCCACTGAAAAAGGCACTGGCGAAAATCACCCCGATTGATCAAGCCGACTACATCATCTCGACCGCCCATAAAGCCAAAGGTTTAGAATGGGATCGGGTACATATTGAAGATGACTACCAATTTAAGCTCAACGATAAAGATTATAAAATTAGTGACGAAGAGTTACGGTTACTTTACGTGGCTTGCACACGTGCTAAAGTAAGTTTAAATATCCATCATATTTATGACTTGATGCAGCACTTAAAACGTCAAATGCCCAAATCTTTGGCGCAAGCGGTCAGCTAGTATGATGAAAAAGGTGAATAAACAATAAATCAGTAAAAGGTGCACCATGAAATTACAATCGATCCAACTCAAGCACACCCTTCATTTTACTGATATCACCCTCAATTTTAATTACCACGATCTGCCGATCACCTTAATTTTGGGTGATCAAAGTTCTGGAAAAACCTCCCTACTACGCTTTAGTTATCAGGCCCTCACTTGGTTTGCTGCACGCTATAAAGATTTACGTACCGCAGGCGTGGTAATGCTCGATCAAGACATCATGTTAAATCGCTTGCAATCGAAACTTGATATTCAAGTCAGTTTTCCCGAAGAGATTGGCTCATTTCAGCTTTCAAGTGATCAACAAGACCAAGACCCACAATGTTGTTCATGGCAATTGTACAAAACCTTAAACAGTCAAGGCGTCGGTCTCAGTAAGGCTGAAACACAGCAATTAGAATCGATGGTTGCGCTGTATCAAAAAGCCCTCAAAGCCGATCCGTTACAAGGGTTGCCACTCATTGCCTATTACCCTGCTGAACGTTTCGTCAACGATGTGAATATTCTCAATAAAAATAATCCTGCTATTTTTCAGCCTTCGCATGCTTATGAAATATCGGCCATTCCCTTTACCACGTTTATTCGTTTTTTTGAGTGGTTTCGAGAAATATCCGACATTGAAAATGCGCAAAGTGCCGAATTAATTCAAAATTTATTACATCCTAAAACCCAAGCCGATATACCCAACGCATCAGACACGCCTCTTTTTGGGCATAAACTAGCACAAGCTCAGGCCGAGCTACACGCACCGTCACTCAGATCATTAAAACAAGCCTTAGAGACTGTGTTGCCCGATGTGACCAATATTTATCTGCAATATCATCCTAAATTACAATTAATGGTCTGCTACCAAGGCAGAGACATGTTGTTTCAGCAGTTGTCGAATAGTATGCGCAACCTTGTGGCCTTAATTGGTGATATTGTGCGTCGCCTCTGTCTACTCAACCCACATAGCTTATATCCGTGCCAAGAAGGTGACGGTATTTTATTGATCGACGCCATAGATCACCAACTCGATCAAAACATGACCCAAGTGATTTTGACCCGTTTAAATCAAGCATTTCCACGACTCCAAATCATTGCCAGCGGCAACCGTCCTGAACTGCTGGAACAGGCTTCTCGTTTTCAGTGCTTACAATTACAGAATAAAAAGCTCAGTGAGATTCAGCCTGAAAAATTACAAGAAACCTATGATCAGATTTATCAACAGTTGCAACTCGGTTCAAAGCCATTGCTTCCGCCCAAAACTGAAGACACTGAATTAAATGAGCCGCTGAACAGTCCGGATTCGATCCAGCACATGTTGCAGTTAATCCAGACGCAACTGACCGAGCAACAGCAACACGAATTGGTTAGAGCTCTATCACAGCGAGGTGATCAGGACGTTACGATCCAACCGCTGAGTTAAAAATACAGCGGCTGATTGGCTGAGCGTAATCCATAGCCTCGATGTTTAAATATTCAGCAACAAGGCCGCGATAAATGTCGAGTCAGTTGCGTCAGGCGTATAATGTGTAAGTGGTTCATAAAAAAGATTGATGTTGTTTTACGCATGTAATATGATCGGTTTTATTTGCAATTTTCATAGTAACATCGGAAATTGCTATCGCTTCACGAGTTGCGCAACACAGCTTGTTTTTAATTTTTTTGACACACATGGCTTTCAAGATTGAATTTTTGGACTGCTCTTTGCTGTCCTGTAATCCTTGAAAGATGAAATACACCTAGGTTTCACCGCCTAATCATGACAATGGATACGAGTGTGCTACCGATTATTATATTGTTACCGTTAATACTAGGCACAACACTTGTCTCGTGGTTGAAGCAATTCTCTCGCGGGGTAACAGCTTTAGGGGCGATTGGCGTCAGCCTCAGCAGTTTAGTTTTATTATTGAGTCAGGCCCCAGATGTGTTTAATGGCAAAACCATCATTCAAACTTGGCCGTGGCTCACTCAAGTTGGTATTGATTTCAGTTTCCGTCTCGATGCACTGGGCTTGTTGTTTTCCCTGCTCATTACGGGGATCGGCACCTTAATTTATATCTATGCCTACTATTATTTAAGTCCAAAGAACTCGCTCAGTAAACTGTATGTTTTATTGATGCTATTCATGGCTGCCATGCTCGGCATTTCATTGTCTAATAATTTAATTTTATTACTCATTTTCTGGGAACTCACCAGTATTTCATCCTTCCTGTTGGTCGGTTATTGGAGTAATTACGATGCTGCTCAGCGTGGCTCTCGAATGGCTTTAACCATTACAGGCATGGGTGGTCTATGTATGTTGGGTGGTTTTGTTCTGTTGGCGCAAATCACGGGCACCTATCAGATTGACCAAATCCTGACGATGAGTAGCCAAATTCAGCAGCATCCGCTTTTTGTGCCCACACTGCTATTAATTTTAATGGGGGCATTTACCAAAAGTGCGCAGTTCCCTTTCCATTTTTGGTTGCCAAATGCCATGGCAGCACCGACCCCCGTCTCGGCTTATCTTCACTCTGCCACGATGGTGAAAGCCGGAATTTTCCTGCTTGCGCGCTTATTGCCGATCTTTGCAGGCGCGGCGTTGTACCACAACTTGGTCACCTTTATTGGCTTATTTACCTTATGTATGGCGGCCTTCTTTGCCATTTTCAAAGAAGATTTAAAAGGGCTGTTAGCCTATTCCACCATCAGTCATTTAGGTCTGATTGTTTGCTTACTCGGGATCGGCTCTCCCCTCGCAGTTTCCGCTGCCATTTTCCATATCATTAACCATGCGACCTTCAAAGCAGCCCTATTTATGATCGCGGGGATTATTGACCACGAATCAGGCACACGTGATTTACGAAAACTCTCTGGTTTATGGCAATTACTTCCGTTTACCGCAACGCTAACCATGATCACTGCAGCCTCTATGGCAGGTGTCCCATTAACCAATGGTTTCCTCTCTAAAGAGATGTTCTTTACTGAGCTTTTAGCCAATCTGACTGGGCCTGTGATGATCGTATCAGCCATCATTGCCACCTTTGCCGGTATCTTTGCTGTCGCGTATTCAGTACGTTTAGTTCACGGGGTGTTTTTTGGTGGTCCACTAGGGAAAGATGTTCCCAATAAAGAAGCGCATGAACCACCGTTTGGCATGCGCGCACCAGCAACCTTACTGGCTGCTTTATGTATTTTAGTTGGACTCTTCCCTGCGTTATTGGTTGAGCATATTGTCAATAGTACCGCGCGTGCGAGTATTCAAAATACTGCGTTTGAAGGTACACATTTAGCGATTTGGCATGGTTTAAATGCACCCCTTTTGATGAGTGTGATTGCACTTTTAGGTGGTTTAGTTTTCTATTTCGCATTGGCAAAGGGCGGCAAATTACGCCGTATCGATTTGGATCCTCTTTTGGGCCGTTTGCAAGGCAAAATCCTGTTCGACTTATTTTTAAAGCATCTTTTACTCAGCTCAAGAAAGTTCCGTCGCTTTACTGAAAATGGCAAATTACAAAGCTATTTATTGTGGATTTTAATCTTTAGTGTAGCCATCGTCATTGTTCCATTTTGGCTGCAAGGTATCGGCACAGGCAGCCGTGAACTGATACATGCACCAATCATCGCAATCGTTCTGTGGCTATTATTATTCTCTGCATGTTGGATGATGCTTTGGTTCCACCATGAACGGATTAAAGCCGTCCTCATCAGTGGTGCAGTCGGTCTGGTTGTGACTATGGTGTTTATCTGTTTCTCCGCTCCAGATTTGGCGCTCACGCAGATTACTGTTGACGTGGTGACCACCGTGCTCTTACTCATGAGCTTATCATTATTACCACAGCTCACACCTTATGAGTCGAGTGTGTCTCGTCGTTGGCGAGATGCAATAATTGCGATTATTGCAGGTTTAGGGATCGCATGGATTTCATGGCTGATCATGACCCGCGATCATAATTCCATCTCATGGTTCTTTATGCAGCAATCCATCCCACTTGGTGGTGGTACCAATGTGGTCAACGTGATCTTGGTCGACTTCCGTGGCTTCGATACCTTTGGTGAAATTACCGTACTGGGAATTGCCGCAATTGGTACGCTGTGCATGATGGATGGTATGCGTGCTCATGGTACCACCATTACGCAAGGTCTGACCTATCGTTTTAATCCGTCACCACTGATGTTCCGTATTACATCATCATGGATTTTGCCTTTAGCACTCGTCATCAGCTTATATATTTTCCTACGGGGTCATAATTTACCAGGCGGTGGCTTTATTGCAGGCTTAATTACCTCTTTAGCCTTAGTGATTCAATATATTGCGCTCGGCCAAGACCGTGCTGAACAACTGATTGGTGCAAAATCAGGTCGCTTATATGAAGTTTGGATTGGTATTGGTTTAACCATTGCGGGGCTGACAGGTATCGCGGCTTGGCTATGGGGGCGTCCATTCCTGACCAGTGCTCATATCTATGTATCGCCACCAATTTTAGGTGAAATGCACCTTGCCTCCGCTGCCCTCTTCGACACAGGTGTCTACATCACCGTTGTGGGCGCGACGATGTTAATGATTTCCGTCTTAGGCGACTCGCGTCACTCGAGTATGTCTGGTCCAGTTCCAAGAGGCGAATAAGATGATTAGTTTAGAATTTTTACTCGCTTCAGCCATTGGCTTACTGACTGCAACAGGGGTCTACCTGATTTTGCGGGCACGTACCTTTCCTGTCGTACTGGGTTTAGCCATGATTGGCTATGCCGTGAACTTATTTTTATTTGTCATGGGGCGTATTCATGTCAACGCACCTGCCGTGTTAACTGAAACCACCAAAGCGACCGATCCTTTACCACAAGCCTTGGTCCTGACAGCCATTGTGATTGGCTTTGCGACCACTGCCTTTATCGTACAATTGGCTCTGCGTAGCCGCTATGAAACTGGAACAGATCATGTGGACTCCAAAGAAGAAATACCGCAAATTGACCCGCGGGAGGATGAGCCATAATGCATGACTTCATCCAATTTTGGACTACGCATAGCCCGATTTTCAGTATTTTAATTCCTGCAATTACTGCATTTATTTTAGTCCTGCTGGGCAACCCCGGTTCTGGCTCGTTGGCGCATGACTGGCGACAACCTTGGCGTCGCGGAATCAGTTATGTCTCTGGTATCCTCGGACTGATCACATCCATCAGTTATTTGATGATTGCCAGCTCTGGTCAAGTTTTGGTTTATAACTTGAGTGAATGGGCCGCACCATTCGGCATCGTTTTAGTCTTAGATCGACTCTCTGCTTTCATGTTGGTGCTAACCTATGGACTTGCTGTGCCAGTGATGTGGTTTGCCAGCAAAGAATGGGACGAACGTGGTCGTTATTTCCATGCCATGTGCCATTTCTTACTGATGGGTTTGTGTGGTGCGTTCCTGACAGGCGATTTATTTAACCTGTTTGTGTTCTTTGAAATCCTGTTGATGGCATCATATGTTTTGCTCTTACATGGTCAAGGCAAAGCACGTTTTCAGCTTGGTATTCATTACGTCACCATTAACCTATTTGCCTCTGCCCTTTTCCTGATTGGACTCGGGATGATTTACGGCAGTGTAGGTAGCTTAAATATGGCTGATGTTGCACGACTTATGCCTTTGCTTGAAGCGGATCAACATCGTATCGCAGTGGCTGGTGCATTGTTACTGTTTACCGTCTTTGGCATCAAAGCTGCAATGCTGCCTGTAGGGTTCTGGTTACCGAAGACTTATGCTGTGGCAACCACGCCTGTCGCAGCCTTATTCACTATCATGACCAAGGTCGGCATCTATGCCATTCTCCGTGTTAATGGCACTGTGTTTGACGATGGGATTAGCCGTGAAATCTTACAACAGTGGCTGTTACCGATTGGTTTAGTGACGTCGCTCTATGGTGCTTATGGTGCAATCGGAACGGATCGTTTACGTCGTTTTGTCGGTTTTATGATTTTGTCTTCTATCGGCACAATATTGGTTGCGATTTCACTCTTTAATACGGATGCATGGGCTGCAGGACTTTATTACCTGATTCACAGTACCATTATTGGTGCAGCTTTTTATATTCTATCGGGTTGGATTACCTCACAACGCGGCGAATTTAAAGATCATTTTAAACTTGCGCCCCGCATGAAACAGCATAATACAGTTGCTGTCTGCTATTTCATCATTGCGTTGATGATGGCTGGTCTACCACCATTTAGCGGCTTTTTGGGTAAAGTATTTATCTTACAAGCAACAGCCAATTCACCTTACCAAATCATGATTATTATAATTGTTTTGTTGGTGAGTTTACTCAGTATCATGGCATTCACCCGAGTTGGTTTTGTGCTTTTCTGGCGTTCATCTCGCCCAGAAGATGATATTGATACTGAAGAATATCAGCGTTATCAGGCTTTGCCGAATAAGGCACCGCTTCGTAATGACAAAACCATTTATCTGCTGTTAACAGCGCTTGTGGGATATATGGTTTTTGCTGCGCCGATCTATGACTATACCTACAAAACTGCACAGCAAATTCAAGACAATCCATTATATGAATCGTTGCTACTGAAAAAGGATGAAGAAGGCCAAATCATCAGTGTTCAACCTTATGATCCTGAAAATTTACCTGAAACCAAATATGGTGGTGAATCGGCAGATCCAAATGCACACCTCATTCCTGCATTGATCGCACCTGAAACGCTACATGGCGAGCATATTTCTGAGTACAAGCAACGTCAAATTCAGGGACAGCAACAAGAAGAAAAACTACCTGAAGAGACCCAACTAAAACCGATGGAGGCACCTTAACATGGCGAAAACATCTGTATTAAATCGCTGGTTTCCGCATCCATTGGTATCAGTCATGGTTGGTCTGAGCTGGGTGATGTTGGCGCACAGTCTAGATGCGGCCACACTCTGTATGGCCTTGGTTTTAGCCATTGTTATTCCGCGATTGGTTCGCCCTTTTATTGACCGAACGCCGAATATCAACTGGCTGGCGGCATGTAAATTATTCTTTGTGGTGCTGTGGGATATTATTGTCAGTAATATCCATGTTGCAAAATTAGTCCTTGGGCCAACACATAAACTTCATCCAAAATGGTTCCGTGTTCCTCTCGATACACAGCATGAGGAAGTCAATTCTTTACTTGCGATGATCATCACCACCACACCCGGTACGGTGTCTGCTGGGATTGACCAAGACCGTGGTGATATTTTGGTCCATGCGCTGAGCACGGATGACCCTGAAGCGGAAATTCAAACCATTAAAGAGCGCTATGAACGCCCTCTCATCCTCATTTTTGGCGCTGATACAGGAGAATCCGCATGACAATTTTACCGTATGCGCTTGGCATCTGTTTAGTTGCTGTGACGATCTCGATGTTATTGTGTCTCATTCGCTTGGTGATGGGACCCTCAATCGTAGACCGGCTACTTGCTTTAGATACCTTATTCTTAAATGCCACCTGTTTAATTGTCATTTTAGGTATTTATTGGGCAAGTACATCGATGTTTGAAGGGGCTTTATTGGTTGCCATGCTTGGGTTTGTGTCTACAGCCGCTTTAGCACGCTATTTCACCACTGGCCACGTCATCGACTAGGAGTACATTAATATGCAATTAGTCATGGAAATTTTGGTCTCGATTTTTTTGGTTATTGGCGCTTTTTTCATGTTGGTCGGCGGTATTGGCATGGTTCGCCTACCCGACTTATTTATGCGACTGCATGCACCGACTAAATCAAGCACCTTAGGCTTAGGAAGTTTTCTAATTGCTGCAATTATTTATGCAGCATTTCAAGGTCGTTTTGGTTTTGCAGAAATCCTAATCACGCTCTTTGCCTTTATCACAGCACCGGTTTCTGCAAACCTCATGGCACAAGCAGCCTTACATTTACGACTTCGCTCGATGAGTGGTGATGCACCAGAAGCTCTCAATCGCCCGCTCCCGTGGCAAAGAACGCGCCGCCGTGCCTTTCACTCTAAAGTCCATTCAAAACCGGATGATCTGGATTAATTCCAGATCCAGTTTTGTTTATGTCTTCGAGCTAAAAAATCTTTGATTCGCATCCACATTTTTTCAAATACGCTACTTTGAGCCATATATTGCAAACGCTTTTGGTTATATGGCGTCGTTTTTAAACCATATTTTTCAGCTAAATCAATCAGCATATTTGTTTCATAACTACTTTGAAAATGATCAGACCATTTAGGCTGATATTGACTCATCTCAAGATTCGCCAATTCTTGACATCCTCCCCCCCTTAAAAGAGGGTGATTCCTACAGCTAGACGCTTATGCCCAAGCGCAAGAATGTTTAGAGCTGAGTTTATATCTCGATCATGAGCTGTACCACAGCTCATGCACTCCCATTCTCTTATTCCAAGATCTGTCTTACCTTTTGGACTACTTGAGGTGATCTCACCGCAGCACGAACAAATTTGGGTGGTATAGACTTCTTGGACTTCTTCAAACAATACGCCTGCGTTCTCGCATTTATACTTGAGCATTGTTTTTAGTGCAGAAAATCCTGTATCCAAAACAGATTTTGCCATTTTGGTTTTTACTAATTTTTTAGCACT
>NZ_VOYE01000027.1:0-17851 GCF_013420765.1 Acinetobacter sp. YH01009
CCGCTCGACTTGCATGTGTTAAGCCTGCCGCCAGCGTTCAATCTGAGCCATGATCAAACTCTTCAGTTTAAAATCAATAGTACCTTAAAGGGTACCAATCTTGGCTCATCAATTACTGACAAAAATTCGCTCAAATAAACTTCGAGTAATTTCTACCATCAATCAATGAAAATAATTTCGATCAATCAATCAGTAAAAATCCACACAAGTTGTTCTTCATAATCTCTTAATGATCTTCTTGATGGTTCGTCACCATCAAGCTAGGTCGGCTATATTACTCTTTATTTCTAAAGAGTCAACCGGTAATTTAAATTATTTTTAAACTTTCTCTCTAAAACCCAACTCAATCAATTCAACCAAGTCATTGTTTTATCAGAAGTTTTAATCTTCATCACCGCCGATGGATGTGCATTCTACAGCATTTCACATTCGTTGCAACACCCTTTTCCATTTATTTTTAATTTTTCATTACGTTTGTTTATTTATTCTACTAAATTAGTATTTTTTACTTAAAAAAGTGTTTTTAGCGTACAGAAAGCATGCAATATGCCACAGGCACCCATAAGATAAACATTAAAACTGGCATAACACCGTGCACTTCTTCAGGTTTTCTATACAGCCATTGAATAAATGGAATGGCGATACCAAATAATGTAACCATCAATAGCACATCAACCAATCCACCTTTCAGCAGTAGCCACAGCAAAACTGGCACACTCATCATTAAGCCAATTATCAATAAAAAACAGTATTCGTATTTTCTGAGCTGCCATCGTGTGAACCCTTGAATGATCCAGAATTGTTCTGCAGATTCAAAATTTGATTTTAAGTCCATTTTTATTACGCCTAGATTGAATAAACTCAGTGCAATATAGACGGCACACATTAATTGGAATAATTGTGAAGCAGTGAAATCAAGGCTCATGATGTTCCAAGTATCCACCTGTGTGGCGAACCAATACAAAATCACGACCGCAGTAACCGAAATACCGATACTGACAATACGATGGGTTAGAAATCTTTTATGAAATGCCTGACGAATAATGAGTTTATTTTGGTTGAGCCAAAGTGGGCTATATTTCTGTATCACAAATACGCTAGGTACTTGCAGCTTTATTGGTTTGGATTTCCTACCGAGCAGCCAGAATTTTATTGCCGCTATACAGATGAAAGTAGATAACAACACCGCAACGAGTTGAGCTTCCAATATCGCTAGGCTCAAAATGGGCAAATATGTCAAAAGGCAGACTAAAACCCAATATTGATTCTGTTGTAAAAGCAGCATTTGTATGATTAATAAATTAAAGATCCAAAGAAGCATCAATACACTAATACCAATGGAAGCCAAAAGCTCATACTCAACCCAAACATATAAAAGCGCCAAAACAAATGGCAATAACATCAAAAAGCTTAAACTGCCTAAAAATTTGATTTCCACTGCAAAGCGACTTTTGAGCGTGATTGGCAATAGCGCTAGATAGCGATACCCTTCTCCACCGCTCAAAGCTTTACGCTGTATCGCACACCAAAATACATTTAAGGCAAGAAAGCCTGTCCAAAGAAACAGATTCGTGATTAACGATTTGCAATAAACCAAATCAATAATGGGTTGCACTAAAGATAAGAGCAGTCCGAATAGCATTGGCCCGAGAATTAATGTGACTAAAATAAGTAAATGCTTTTGCCGTGCAACTGCGTCTGCTGTGGTCTTGACATAAAATATCCATCGATATTTCAAAAGCGTTTTTATGATTGTTCGCTGCCCAACATGTCTTTGTATATTCATGCCGCCTGCTCATTGGACTTTAACCTATCTAGCTCGATGATTTTTGCTGCAAGACTGTCTCTAAATACAGGATCATGGCAAGACAATAGAATCAATTTTGATTGGCTCTGCTGTAAAAGTATGCTTGTTAATTCAGCCAAGGCGTTTTGATCTAAGCCATTGCTCGGTTCATCTAAAATCAGTAATGGTGCCGAAGTCATTAAGGCTGCAACCAATAAAAACTTTTTGGTTGTGCCAAAAGACATGTCAGCAAATGGCGTGGCTAAATAGTGTTCTAATTTAAATTTTTCAATGAATATTTGATACTGCTCATGCGCTATCCCTCGAATATCACACATTAAATTCAGAAACTCCTGCCCTTGTAAAAAATCATAAATAGGGCTTTTATCTGGCACATAGGCCACAAGTTTCTTGTATTCATTGTTATGAGGGGCATATGGCTGATCATTAATCAAAATATTGCCTGCATCGAAATCCAGCATCCCAGCAATCATCGCAAGTAAGGTGGACTTCCCTACTCCATTCTCAGCGACAACAGCGACAATTCCGAATTCGTTTAACTCTAAATTTAGATTTGAAAATATACATTTTCCCGCAAAAGATTTGGACAATTGCTGCAAGCTCAAAGAAACCATCATGATGTTCCTGATTTATTATATTAAGTTATTGATTTATTATTAATCTATCTTCACATATCTTAGATCTGAATTAAATAGATTCTTTAATCGACAACTTTAATTTTTTCAGTGTTATTCACTATCTAAATACGCCAAAATCATCTTCGGCAATTCCACTTTAAGCTGCTGTTCTGTAATTAAAAAACTATTATTGCTCACATAGCGCATCATGGTAAATAAAGTACTGTTAATAATCACAAAAGAGCGATGTTTCAGCGTTTCAAAGTTCCAATGTGAATAATAACGATTAAATAAATACATCCCAACTTCAAAAAAATGCTTTTCCAAAACCTGAGAGGCATCTGAATGACTGTATTGATGCCAATGTTTTAAGATCTCAATGAAGAAGCCACGATCAGCTTTCAACATATCAAAGCCAAACTGAATACAAAGTGGGATCACCTCATAAATACTGTGCTGCTCTTGCTCCACGACTATATTTTTTAGTGCTAACCCCAATTGTTCTGATTTTCTGAGCAGTAACTCTTCTACGATTTGTTCTTTATTTTCAAAATATTGATAAATTGACCCAACGCTCACGCCAGATTTTTCCGCAATTTTGGGCGTCGTCAGCTCCAGTAAACCTTGTTCTGCAATACACAACTGCGCAGCTTGCAAAATGCTTTCCACGATCATTTTCGCGCGTTGTTGTTGTGGTCTTTTTCTCATTCTATTGCTCTCCAATGCGATAGTGTTATGCGAATTGAATGCGAATAAATATTCATATTAGTGTGGTATGCAACAATAACATTGAAGATCAAAACATGACCACCCACTTCAATACCCGACTGGCTTCATTTCAGGCCACGCAGCAATCTAATCTGCTGAGTTTTCTACTGTCTCATTTGACGGGTCAGGCTGCGCAGCCAAATTACGCTCAATATCTTGACCTCAATAAAGCCTTGCAATGTGGTGATCCACAGATGGAAAAAGTGCTCACGTGGATGATGCAGAACCCTAAGCAGCATCGTGAATATTTTGAAATTGCTTTATTTAAAGGTGTCGAGCAGCTTCCCTTTTCTATTCCTGAACTCGAGCATTTTTTTAAGCATGTTGAACAAACACCGCCGTGGGTAGAGCCAGAAAAAATACAGCAGGCCCTTGAATTCACCCATCGACTCGGGATTAACAATGGCTTTATTTTGCGCGATCTTTCACTCATGGTCGGTTATCTCTTCCCCGGTTTCAATCAGCCGCTCATGCTGACCGGTGCTTTAAAAAAACAAGCGGGTACACGTCTGGCTGAAACTACCAAATGGTGGGTAGATATCACTGAAGAACGCGGACTCGAACGTTTGCATGCAGGATTTACATCGACGATTTATGTGCGTTTTATTCATGCTTTGGTACGGCATCAACTCCAAAAAGGCAAAGACTGGGATTTTGCAACGTGGGGGGGTACCGATGAATCAATTTGACTTGGCGATGACCAATCTTGCCTTTAGCAGTGTGGTACTTTTGGGCATTCGCGCTTTAGGAATTTTTCCGTCAAAACAAGAAACTGAAAGCCTTTTGCATTTTTGGCGCTATGTCGGCTGGTTGATGGGTATTGATGAAAAATGGTTAATTGCAAAAGAATCTGACGGTTGGAAACTGCTGTATTGGATGCAATTTGTACACCCCCAATCCGATGCAAGCAGCATGGCTCTCGGTGCCAGTCTTTCTAAAGAACCTTTTGAAAGACAGTACAAATACCTCCGACCGCTTCAGCAAAAACTGGCTTATCGACAACATCTGGAGCTGACACAATTTTTTATTGGCAAAAAACGCATGCATAAATTAGGGCTCAAACCACAGTCCGCCGCATGGTTTGCCTATTATTTATTGGCTAGAAATCTTGTCCTGTATTCAGGCGCTAAGCATGTCCCAAGTTTAAATCAAAAATTACAGCAAAAAGGCCGTGCGATTCAAAAACTCGGTTTAGCACTGTATCAAAGTAAGGCCAAACAACTGGCGAGTATGCACCAATAAAAAAAGCAGAGCGATCGCTCTGCTTTTTGGATGACAAATATCAAGATTTAGAATTTCATCGAAATACGTGCCCAATAATTGCGACCAATATTATTAAACTGTTGATCGGTCGCTAAACCTGTCCCTGCATCACCCAGTTTATTCAGATGTTCGGTATAGGTTTTATTCAGGAGATTATCCACACCGACAGATACATCTACACCCTCATCAATATGATAAGTACCATTTAAAGACAGTGTGCCAAAACCTGCACTTTCTTTCAGGTCATAACCCACGATATTGCCTTGGTGCGCACTAATACGATTTTGCCCATCAACCACACGCCAAAACGCTCCCAAAGTATAATTATCTTGGATATAACGTAAGTTGATACGTGCTTCTAAAGGTGAGATTTGCGGTAATGGCTTGCCATCTGTGGTGTTTTTACCCCACGCATACATTGCGCTAACATCTGCTTGAATATGATCGCTAAATTGATAGCCAATCCCCGCTTCAGCTCCCGCAATGGTGGCATCGACATTTTTCGCACCCGCACTAAAGGTTGAACCATGATCATGCTCACCTGTATTTGGATGATCGTGATAACTCATCAAAATAAAGTCTTGAATCAGTCCCGCATAGGCAGACGCCCATGAACTGAATGCGCCATGTTCATGTTGATAGCCCACATCTAACTGCAAGGTTTTTTCAGGCTCGACGCCATTAAAGGTGTTTGTTGTGCCTGCATTACCGTGTTTAGGACTAAATAACTCCCAATAATCAGGCATGCGTTCCACATAGCCTAGACCGATATAGGTTTTACCATTGTCATGTTCAGGGTGTTTATTTTCAAAACGAATAAAAGCACTTGGCAATGTTTCATTCAGCTCCGTGTTATAGCCACTCGCTTTCGAAGCGGCACGCTCATCTTTCACTTGCACTTGATCGAGACGAAGACCTGAAACCAACTTATTGTTGTCACTCAATTGATAACTGACTTCTCCAAAACCGCCATAGGACTGAAATGCCATATCTCGCGTTAATGGCTTATTCATCGAAGGCATCATTTTCGACGTCATGCTGCCGGCATGCTTATTATTCTGCGTATCCAGTCCAGTAATGAACTGCAACTTATCCCATTCATGGGTTACCGCCATACGTGCATTTAACGTACGACGTGTAACCTGCATCGCCATTGGATTCGGCATCAGCATAGTCATTCCATGATGGGTCATTTCAGCTAAAGGTGGCTCACGCAAACTAAAGTTGTCCATGATATGGTCGTTATAACTATAGTTGACCTGTGCTTCAATTTTCTTAATCACCTCAGTGACATTCTTTTTCTCGACTCGAAGCCCCAAGCTTTCACGGGCAAATTGCGAACCATCCATCATTCGGCCCGCGTACACCGCCTCACCATCGGCTTTACCTCCAGTAAATTCTACCCATGTATCTTCGTTTGGCGTCCAACCGAGTGCCAAATCTGTATTCCAACGCTCCCAGTCTGACGGCACAGTATTACCATCTCCATCTTGGTAGCTGTCTGCAACAGAACGGCTAGCATTTAAACGGACATATTTATGCTCATCCCCCATGGCCGCCTCGACATTATGATCTAAACGACCATAAGAACCGATCATCACACTGGCTTGACCACGGTAGTTTTTATCAGCATCCAACTGTTCAGGTTTACGTTCAAACAAGACTGTTGCAGCAGAACCTGTATTGGCATATTGAACCGTTTGAGGTCCTTTAATTACTGAAATTCGATCATAACTTTCAGGGGAAATATAAGAAGTTGGTGCATCCATACGACTCGGACACGCCCCTAGATTTTCTGTGCCATCGGTCAAAATTTTAATGCGTGAACCAAACATGCCACGGAAGGTTGGATCTGCATTGGTTCCCCCATTTTTAATAGCACTAAAACCTACAATACTTTTTAAATAATCAGCCCCATCACTGGCAGGTATCGGTTGAATCGGCTGTTTGGGATTGGCACGAACAATCAGGCCATTGGCATCATTCCCCTGATGTGATGTCACCACAATCGGTGCCAAAGTCTGTACCGCATTGGTTTCCGTCATCTCTACGGACATCTCGTCAGCCATCACAGAAGTTGAATAGCAGGCAACACAAATTGCAGCCGCAAGAGGCTGTAGAAAAAATTTAGGCTGAGCCATGTTTATCTCACAAAATACATAAATAAAGGCGTACCAGAGTCCTCAACGACCCAAGTTAAAAAAAACGTCGGATTTATGCAGCGAGTGGTGGGGCTCGACCTTGCGGAAGTAAAAAGAGTTGTTGAAGAACAAACCAGACATGCTTGAAAGCTTTTTGAAAAGCAATTAAACGAACTTGAATTCGATCAAGCACTTCTTTTACATCAAGTTCAGGGGGCAAAACCAAATTGCCATAGACTGTACAATACTGACATTGATGACTGGCATCATGTTCATGGCCAGTATGATCGACTTGAACTTGCTCAGCGTGAGCGGAAGATGAATGGTGTGAATGTGCGGTATGTTCAGCATGAACATTGGGAAGTAAAAGTGCACGCGTAATGGTTTCGCAGACCGGAGCAACTTGATATTGCTTGGGCAACAATGGCTGTAAAAAAACAGCAATCTGCAAAAAAACGGCTGCAAAGGACAGCAGCACTCCACTACGAAACAATACAAGCAAACCCTAACATTTGTCTGACCCAAGTATAACAAAGCCCAATCGAAATTGGGCTTGTCTCAGGTATTTTTTAACCGCGATCAATTAACGTTTAACTGCGACTTTATCTTTTTGACGTTGGCGAACCAATTTTTCCACTTTGTCACGTGCACGTTGACGTTTCAAAGGCGATAGATAGTCGACGAATAACTTACCATTTAAGTGATCCATTTCATGTTGGATACAAACTGCGAGAAGTCCGTCCGCTTCCACTTCAAATGATTGACCTTCAAGGTTAATTGCCTGAATTTTTACACGTGACGGGCGCTCAACTTTATCGTATATTTGAGGCACTGATAAACAGCCTTCTTCATAGGGCTGCGTCTCTTGCGTCAATGGCGTAATTTTGGGGTTAATAAACACCATGGGTTGATCTTTTTCTTCAGATAAATCCATGACTATCAGCTGAATATGGTGATCTACCTGTGTTGCTGCCAGGCCAATTCCCGGTGCTTCATACATAGTTTCAAACATGTCGGCTGCTAACTGACGAATTTCATCAGTAACTTCTTCGACTGGTTTTGCAATGGTACGAAGACGGGGATCGGGGAAACTTAAAATAGGTAATAAGGCCATACGACGTCCTCACTTATGCCATTGATCAAAAAACAAAATGAAGGAATGCTTCATCAAAAAATTGTGTGTAATATCGTTATTATAACGCAGTTACATACATAATTTTAGGAATTATGATAATGAAAAAGGTTTTGAAGGGCATGCCAACTTTTAGTGCCTTGGGGTTTAAAAAACAATTATTGGCGCTTACAGTCTGTGTAAGTGTGGGGATGGGAATGGTCAGTGTTGCAGAAGCTGCCCCTGCTCGTAACGTCAATCCACCATCATTGAAGGTAGGTGCGCCTCAAGTTTATGTGGTGAAAAAAGGCGATACGTTGTGGGATATTTCCAAGCGCTTCTTAAAAAATCCTGTGCGCTGGCCTGAAATCTGGGCGAGCAATAAACACGTGAAAAATCCGCACTGGATTTTCCCAGGTGACCGCCTACTCATGTGTACCTACAATGGCCGCCCAATCATCGGTAAAGATGAGGGTGATGGCTGTGAAGGTATTATTCGTCGCTATACAGGTGGCACTAAACTTCAACCACAAGTTCGTGTTGAATCCCTAAATAGTGCGATTCCGGTTATTCCATTGGAATATATTAAGCAATGGCTTGAGCGCAGCATGATTGTTGCCGCTGATTCTGTTGAAGGTACACCTTACATTTTAGGTACAGCTGATCAACGTGTATTAGCTGCCAAAGGCCAAACAGTTTATGCACGCGGCCAAGGTATGCAAGTTGGTCAACGTTATGCTGTTTACCGTGAAGGCGAACCGTACATCTTTACCGATGCAAACGGCAAAAAATACAACGCAGGTTTAGAACTGACTCAAGTCGCTTCAGGTGTTGCTGTTCGTGGTGAAAATGACATTACCACTTTAGAACTAACCGATACTTATAATGCCGAAGTTCGTCGTGGCGATCGTGTTCTTCCTGAATATGATCCAATGCTACCAACGCTGTTCTATCCAACCAATGCTGAAAATGTCACTGCTGGCGGAAGTGTAGTTCGTGTTATGGGCTCGATTGGTACTGCAGCAGTTCACAGTGTGGTGACGATCGACCGTGGTAGCTTACAAGGCGTTCAATCTGGTCAAGTCTTTAGCGTGAACCAAAAAGGTGAAATCGTGACTGATCCAAAAACCAAAGAACGTGTTCAACTTCCAGGAAAACGTATTGGCAACATCATGGTATTCAAAACATTTGATAACTTAAGCTATGCTTATGTACTTGAAAGCGAATTACCAATCAAAGTGGGCGCAACGATTCAGCCACCACTGATGGATGACTAAGACCAAATCCATAAAAATGAGGCTGTATTTCAGCCTCATTTTTATTATCCAACAACAATATCACTAATAATTTTAAACCATAAAAAGAAGACATATTCAAAGGTCTCATTATGCTCAACTCATTAACTGACTTGCATTTAGATTACATTCGCCTGTGGTTTGTGGTGCAACACTCACTTCGTAGTTTCTATAAAATTCAGCAGCACTATCCTGCCCTACACTACGCCCTTAAGCCTGATCAAATCACCACATGGCAAAAATTAGGACTGCATAAAAATCATTTAAAGCGCTTTGAAGAATTTCATAGTCCAAGTGGACAGCTTAGCTTTGAAAAATGTCTCAAGGATATTGAACAATACAGTGACTTTGTACTGATTCCTGAAGACCTAAACTATCCACAACAGCTTTTACCTTATAGCGACAAGCCGCCGATTCTATTTGGGCAAGGTAATGCCCAAGCCTTGATGCAACCCCAAATTGCGATTGTGGGTAGCCGCAAACCTAGTCCCCAAGGTCGGCAAATTGCTTATGATTTTGCTTATTATCTAAGTGAGCAAGGGTTCTACATCAATAGCGGTTTAGCACAAGGAATTGATGAAGCGGCACATCGCGCTGCCATACAACACCACAGAACCATTGCCGTGATGGGCACAGGTTTAGATCAAACTTATCCGACCGCACATCAGAGTTTAAGACAAGAAATCATCCAACATGGGGGAACCGTAATCAGTGAGTTTCTTCCACACACTCCCCCATTGCAACACCATTTTCCACATCGAAATCGTATCGTGAGTGGGCTCAGTCTTGGTGTCATCGTGGCGGAGGCGGCATTAAAAAGTGGTTCACTGATCACAGCTCAACGTGCTGCCGAACAAGGCAAATCTATTTTTGCCATTCCTGGCCATATTTATAGTGAGTCGCATCAAGGTTGCCATCAACTCATACGAGAAGGTGCAATTTTGATTGATCATCCACAACAGGTTATTGAAGACTTGGCACTAGCCACACAGTGGCAATCACAGGCTGCCGAGACCTTAACAACCACCGAAATAGCGACACCCGAAACAGCAATATCGGACACCCCGCCACCCGAACCTATCCCAGAACATTTAATTGCGCTGTATCGGCAACTCGATTGGGTCGGCCAAGGCCTTGATCAATTGTCCATTCAACTCAAAATTGATACCGCGACATTGACCAGTCAACTGATGGAATTAGAGTTAATGGGCTATGCCACACAACAAGCCGGACACTACCTACGTTGTCGAATGGGTAAATTAGGTTCACAATAGTCCTTTGTCGAATCAGATAAGGTCTATAGAAATGATTACCACCTCTGTTGCAGAAGCAGCTTCCTGTCTTAAAAAAGGTCAGGTTCTCGCATATCCTACAGAGGCTGTTTGGGGATTGGGCTGTGATCCCTACAATGAGCAAGCCTTTCTCGAAATTTTGCGCTTAAAACAACGTCCCATTGAAAAAGGCGTGATTTTATTGGCTGCCAATGTCGCTCAAGTTGAACACCTGCTCCAAGGCTTAACAGAAGATATGCGTCAGCAAGTCATTGCGACATGGACCAACCGTAAACCCAATGAGCGTGCAACCACATGGTTATTACCAGCTGGTGACCATATTCCAACATGGATTAAAGGCAATCATCCAAAAGTCGCAGTCCGTGTGACGACCCACTCTTTATGTGTGGCTTTATGCCAAGCTTTTAATGGCTTTATTGTGTCTACCAGCGCCAATCCTGCAGGATTAACCCCTGCCCGTTCCTTACAAGAAGCCAATCAGTATTTTGCCAATGAACTCAATTATTTAAATGGTGATCTCGGCCTAAGCCAAGAACCAAGTAAAATTATTGATGCTGAAACAGGTGAAATCATCCGCGCATAAGCTCGGATGCCTGTCTACACCTGCCTTTCGGGGAAATACAGACAAAAAAAAGCTCAGCCATATAGGGATGGCTGAGCATAAAAAAGGATGTGTATAAAATCACATCCAGAGGGTCTTGCAATCTCTGGGTAAATATTAAGTAATTATTAAGAACTACTTCATCATTTACGATGAAAGTATTATGTAATATTTTTTTAAATTTAACAAATAGATTTTTTATATAAATAAAACTACTGATAAGCACTTTATTTGTGATTTTATAACCACTTAGTCAAAATATGTGCCTATTTTTGATTGATTTTTAAGACGAGCATTTGTTTTTTTAATTCAGTTTTACACTCAAAAATCCATTTTCAAAAGATTTACCCTATAAAAAAACAAGTTTGTTTGCTTGTTTTTTAATCAACACTTCTCATAAATTTTCAACTTTTTACTGGATTTACTTACGCTGCGCCAAGATCACCCCAGTAATCGCCATCACTGTGCCGACACTATGATAAAACATCCACTGCTCAGCCAACCAGAAATAGGCAACGATCGCGGTAAATACCGGCATCAAATTCATAAAAATACTGGTGCGATTCGGGCCGAGATGTTGTACAGCCAACATCCATACCAACGGTGCAATCAATGATGGAAAAATTGCCGCATAAAATACACTTGGCGCATTGGTAGGATTAATCGCGTCTATGCCTAAATACAACACGAATGGCAAGTGATATAAAACGGCAAAGAAAATTTGTACATATAAGCTCAACAGTAGCGGAAGTTTCAATTGCCATTTTTTTAAAAACACCCCATAAAAGGCATAAAAGAACACTGCGAAGATCATGAGGATATCGCCGAAATGTCCGCCCATATTCAGTAATTGACTGAAATCTCCTTGCGCAATGACAAACAATAGCCCCGTAAATGAAATCGCACAGCCTAAGATGGCATAGCGGTTGGGCACATCTTTAATTAAGAAAAATGCAACTGCAATCGTAAAAACAGGGATGAAGGCATTGATGATGCCCATATTGGTTGCCGTCGTATAATGCGCAGCGGTATAGCCCAAGCCTTGATATAACACCATGCCAAAAGCACTCAGCACAGCCAATTGCTGCCAATGCTGCCCGATAAGCTGTCTTTGCTGCCAAACGGTTTTGAGCATAAATGGGGTCAGGATCAAAAATGCAATAAACCATCGATAAAAACTGATACTGACTGGTGAAATATAATCAGTCACATAGCGGGTGACGGTAATATTTAACGACCATATAAATACCGCGATCAGAGGCAAACAAATTGCAAATTTCGCCCAACGCGCTTGAAGCAACATGTCTGACTCCTCAATATATCGTGCAAAGATTGGTCTAGATATTTTGAGTGATGTCTGTTTTAATTGAAATACATGATTTCAGACATTTATATTGTAGTTCAGACATCGACTCTTAGGCTGATATGATGTCATCACCGATTGAACAACAGATCGAGCTTTTTGAAGCACACTACACCACATTAGATACGGTCTATCCGCACAGTTGTCTTTGGGGTGATTTTAATTTTTGTCTCGATGGTATTTTCGAATATGAAATACAAGGGCAACATCATCTCTCACCTGCCAGTTATGGGGTGTGGATTCCACCACATACAAAACATTGCTCGGTAGCGATTGATGAACAACCCATTCATTATGTGGCAATCCGACTGGCACCAGATCTCTGCATAGATTTTCCCAAGCAGACGGAAGTATTTAGCATCCAACCGTTCTTTCGTTTGTTGGTGCAAGAAATTTTGGCCTTTCCTACAGAGCAACATACCACACCACACTATCGACACCTGCTACAGGTCTTATTCGACCAATTAAAAACAGCGCCCAAACATCAACATTATTTACCGCAAAGCCATGATGCGGTGTTAAAGCCGATCTTGGCGCAGCTCGCAGATGTAGATCATTTTAGCTTGAGCCTACAGCGATGCTTATCCAATGTTGCTTTGAGTGAGCGTCAGTTATTGCGACTGAGTCAGAACGAACTGCAAATGAGCCTTTCTGAATGGCGAAACCGTGCAAAAATTATTTATGCCATTCAACAACTCCGCGCTGGTCAGTCTATTAAAGCTCTCAGCTATGAATTGGGTTATCAACACAGCTCAAGCTTTATTGAGTTTTTTAAACGCTATACAGGAAAAACCCCAAACCAACACCGTGCCACTACTTAAACGATAAGCACTCAAGCAAGCCTCAGCTCGAATTCTGCAAACTACTACAAAAATTATGCGAAAAGCCTATCGATAAAAGCTTGCTGTTCACCAGATTTCCCTTTAAAACAAGGATGAAAGGCACAACTTCAATTAGGAACGAATATGTCAGCTTCAGTTTACGATATCCCGGTAAAAACCATCCAAGGTGATGACACCACACTCAATCAATACCAAGGCAAGGTTTTATTATTGGTCAATGTAGCCTCTAAATGTGGGCTAACACCACAATACGAAGGCCTAGAGAAACTCTATACAGAGAAGAAATCACAAGGTTTTGAAGTCTTAGGTTTTCCTGCCAATAACTTTTTAGAACAAGAACCTGGTTCTGAAGCTGAAATTCAAGAATTTTGCTCGATCAACTACAAGGTTGATTTTCCACTTTTCGCAAAAATTTCTGTTGCTGGCGCGGACAAACACCCACTTTATCAAACTTTAACCCAAGCCATTCCTGAACGCATTGGTGAAGGCCCATGGTGGGATGATTTAGTTGAATACGGCTTAACACCAAATCCAAAGCCTGAAGTGCTCTGGAACTTTGAAAAATTCCTCGTGAATAAACAAGGCGAAGTTGTGGCACGTTTTGCACCTGACATCAAGGCAGATGATGCACGTATTGTCGACGCAATCAACGCTGAATTAGCCAAATAATCCGACAATTCCCCAGTCTCTCAGTTAAGATTATTGTGATTTTAACTGAGATTGATCATTTTAAAATATCGAAACACTGTGTAATTATTATCATATAGCGATAATTTACATGATTTACTCATTGTTTTAATATTTAGCATACAGATCGTTCAAAGTTTCCCTGTAAATACTCACTATGATGAGTCTTATCAAATCACATCTAGCAGTAAACAGGTGAACTTATGAATAAATTAATGAAAGCTATCGTTTTATCTATTTCGACAGCACTTGTTACTGCTCCAGCAATGGCTGCACCGCAAAATAGCCAACAACATGCACCTGCGCATAACCAAAATACGAAAGCTCAACAGCACACTAAACAAAACACACCAGTAAAAAACCAAAGCCAGAACAAGAAAAAAGCCGTAAATCCATCACATGATTGGCGTTCTGGACAAAAAGTACCTTCTGAATACCGTGGTCATAGCTACAAAGTAGACCACACCAAATACAAAAAATTGTCTAAACCAGGCAAAAACCAGCAATGGATTAAAGTGAATGGCGACTACATTTTAATGAATGCTGTCAGCCACGCCATGATCAAAATCATTGCGGGTTAAACCCACCAAAACATCAAAAGAGGGCAAATGCCCTCTTTTTTTGTTCAAGCGATTATTTTGTTATTACTTTGCAACAATCTATTTTTAATCCACATTCTGCCCCTATATTCAAAGCATAGACTTAACACATAGTGATGATTGAATGAAAAAGCTAGTGCAGAATGCCCTTCTCCCTTTTGCCATTTTTAGTGGTGTTTTGGTGCTGATTGGCTGTGAACCTGCCACAGCACCGCAACAGGAACAAGAAATCGCAGCAGAAAATGATCACTCTGCAACAACATCAACAAACGAAGATCAATCTGCGACACAAAGTCAGGCGATAGATCAAAGCCAATTAAAAAGCGGCAATATGTTTTATATCGTTCGTGATGTTGCGGATATGCAACTTAAAGCCGGCAATTATGTTGAACAACTCAAACAAACGCAGGTCGATTTAGAAGCCGCAGTCAGCAACCAAGATCATCTCCAATTGCAAAAAGCGGCAACCCAGCTGCAACAGCAGCTCAAAGGTTTCAATCAAGCTTTGAATGATTTAAATCTAAAAAGTACTGAAATCAATGATATTCGCAGCAATTTACAGGCAGCGAATCAGCAAGTATTGGCCTCACCTTTTCTCAATGGACAAGTCGATTTAAGCAAAGTTGATTTTCAGAAAATTCAAAATCAAATGGGCAATATTCAAGCTGAAATGCTGAAATTGGCAGGTATGTTGATCCAAGATCAAGCTGGAAAAAGCTCATCTACTGCACCCACTGAAACTGAATAAATAGCGAAATCTAGCATTTCCATTGCATTCCACCTGTTTTAAATCAAAAAAGCGTTAGACCTTGAGCTAACGCTTTTTTTCTTACAGTTCCGCTATAGAACACCACTGTTTTTCCTTTTAGATTAATGCTTAATAATAAAGCCAATGATGGAACAGTTATGTCAAACGCTGTGATTTATAACATTACACCCATTACCTTTCGTTTAGATTTAAAAGATCCTTTCTTATTTACTGCTCATCATGTTGATCATTTTCCTGCTGCAAATGCAGACATGGGGCCAAAAACAGCCGCAGAGAAAGATGAATTCAATATGTACTATGGCGATGTGGTTCCAGGTTTCCCAGAGCATCCACACACTGGCTTTGAAACCATTACCTTGGTTGAACAAGGCTATGTCGATCACTTTGACTCCTTAGGCAATGGCGGACGCTATGCTGCGGGTGATGTGCAATGGCTGTCTACAGGCAATGGCGTTGAACACTGTGAAATGTTCCCCCTACTGCATGAAGATAAAGCCAATCCTTTTGAACTTTTCCAAATTTGGTTTAATTCATCAGCTGAACAGAAAACCCATGATGCTGACTATAAAATGTTTTGGCGTGAAGAGATTCCTCACGTCTTTGAAACGGATAGTGAAGGAAAAAAATCGGATATCCGTGTGATTTCAGGGCAGTTTAAATCCACTGATGCTATTTCCCGACCGCCACACTCATGGGCGGCTGCCGCAGAAAATAAGGTCAACATTTATTTAATCACCATGCAAGCAGGTGCAGAGTTGGTGATTCCCGCAACAACAAGTAGCTCCAACCGTTTTGCTTATTTCTATCAAGGCAATACATTAGAAATAGAAGGTCAAACCATTCAGATGAAGCATTTGGTTGAACTCCAATCAGATGCCAACGTCCATCTCAAAGCAGGCGGATTAGAAGCACGGATTCTGTGGTTAGAAGGTGAACCGATTAATGAACCCGTGGCGATGCGCGGTCCATTTGTGCTCAATACCACGGAAGAACTCGATGCGGCTTTTAAACGCTATCGTGAAACCCATTTTGGAGATTGGCATTGGCCAACACCTGCACCCGTTTTCAAACGTGATCAGGCTCGATTTGCCAGTTATGAAGGCGGTAAACGTGTAGAGCACCCAGAGCAAGAAAACTCACAAGCGTCTTAAAGTTCAATTAGTTGGATTGAGCAAATTCAAAGGTATTGCAGTTTTTATCTTGTCCAAGTGCGCGCTGAACATCTTGTTTAAAGCGTGCTTGGGCAAAGGTATATTGCTTCGGCAAAAATAAGGTAATACGTGTCGTCTGTGGATCTAAACTTTCGACCAACATTTTATGCAAATACGCCCCATGCTCGGTTCGTGCCATCAATGTCCCCTGCTCCAAATGCTCTTCTAAACGATTATCAGTATAGACGTAGCGATTGTTCGCGGTAAACGCAACACAGTGATTATAGGCTTGGCGCAGATTTCGAAAGGCGGTCAAATATGGGATCTCAAGCTCCGTACTGATGCCATTATCAACCGATTCAGCGACAAGTGCAGCTTCAGTGGGAAGATTGGGTGTCGTAACGTATTGGCTTTGGCATGCAAGGAGCAAACCACAACAAAGACACAGTGATAAACTGGTGAAAAATTTGTGCATACGGACCTTTGCAAATTGTTCTTATTTATTTTGTAGAGATTGTAGCAAAACTGGGTTGCTGATTTAATACTCTACTATTCATTCCGTACTTTCATTGCAGACACCATGCAGCTGATTATTTTTACAGGCGTTCAAGCCTCTGGCAAATCCACCTTTTACATGTTGAATTTATATCATAGCCATTTACGTATTAATTTGGATATGTTGAAAACCCGACATCGGGAAAATATGATCTTTGAAGCAGGTTTGGCATCCAAAACGAAAATGGTGATTGATAATACCAACCCAGATCGGGAAGCTCGTGCTCGCTATATCCAACGTGCAATTGATGCAGGTTTTGAGGTGATTGCTTATTATTTTGAAACCGATTTGGACAGTACCTTAAAGCGCAACAGTTTTCGTGAAGGTAAAGCCAATATTCCAGAAGTTGGCGTGCGTGCAACCTATCGAAAGCTTCAAGTTCCATCACAGGATGAAGGCTTTGATCAAATTTTTAAAATAAAAATTATCAGTCACGGCGAGTTTTCAATTTTACCCATGCATGAATAACGAGCATTAACCTACTTTTTGGCTATCTTGCCATTTTTTAAAAGCCGATTGCATAGCCTGACGCTCATATGGTTTCACTAAACGACTTTCTAATGAAGCAAAATCACCTTTATAAGCAGCAGCGACCATCGATTTTGCCAATTCTTGAATACTCACGCGCCCACGGTGTTCATATTGTTGAACTTCTTCATGGGTGAGTTCAACATCCCAACATGACACTACAGAACTTAGATCAACCGCAATGCTCAAGTAATACTGATCAAAGTCTTGATAAAGTTCCCAAAAATGCGGCTCATAGGCAATAAGGTTCATGGTGCAATGCTAGCTAATTGAATTTAATCACTATAAAGATTGTATTGAATAAAATATATTCAACTTTAGATATTATATTCAGTAGATTTCTTTCATAAGTCATTTTTCACTCAGCTCCAAGTTATAAATTCCAGCAATTAGATTGAATCTTAATGCTAGTCTTTTGCCTCGATTGCGATATCGCTCAGCAAGAATTTTGAAGGTTTTCA
>NZ_VOYE01000028.1:0-12245 GCF_013420765.1 Acinetobacter sp. YH01009
GGACAAGCATCGTCATTTTATTATGGTCAGCCTCAGGGTGAAGTGTGTCTAATCAACAGGGTTTTCGGTCTCTAAGTACTTTTTAAAGGGAACATCATCGACTCAAATCTCTATTTGCAACAGTGCCATCAAAGCCATGTCGGATGAAGCTCATGGCTAAACGAAAGATCATCGTAACCAACTCATTTAAACGAAATATTAAAAGACGTTACTTAGATTTAGTTACGGCTGAATGGGCTGAGGTACTGGACTGTTTAGTTGCTAATAGTCCATTGCCTGAAAAATACCTAGATCACCCATTAAAAGGTGGTGCTGAGTTTAAGAATTGTCGAGATTGTCACGTTAAACCTGATTTAGTCTTGATTTACAGGCTCGTAGGGGATGACATTTTAGAGTTACACCAGTTAGATAGCCATTCAGAGATTTTTGGCTAATTTTAGCTCGATGCTTTGAAATATGGCTTTAGCCATGTTTCAAAGCATCGAGCTACTTTACGCTAGTTGCACGATAAGAAAGTTTGAAAAGAAGCTAAGCATTGCATGGCCTTCAAAGAGTTCAATATGAGAATAAAAAATTTAGCTCAAATTTTTATAATTATTACATTGCTTACTGGTTGTATAGCGAAGTCCCAACCCGTATCTAACTCCATAGAGTCAGTAAAACCTATCATTTTTATTAAACATGCTAATTCTGGTTCAAGAGTAACCATTACTGGTGGGAAATTGCATGTAGATCCTTATGGTTGTATTCGGCTTGGTAGTGATACCGGTTCATTTATTATTTGGGCTAATAATCATGAGTTAGAATATACAAAGGACGGTAGGATTAGCATCACCAATAAATTTAATAATCATAAAGTTTTTATAGGTAATGAAATTATCCTTAGTGGAGGGCCGTCATCAGTAATACCAAAATCTGTTACTCGCTTTATTCCTGAAGTTTGTTCTACCTACGGCTATTGGATTGCTTCTCCCCTTTAAAAGTTATGTAAATGAGCCAGTCCCCATTTCCATCATAATTTCAACATAAAAACTCATATACAAATTTAGGTATTATTAGCTGATAAACCCTTTTTTTGATCTTTTTATATAAATCTTTCACGATATAGTAGAATACTATTAGATGACTAAATAAGATAAGCAAGCCTACCTGTATATACAAAATTCTTCGAATTTTGATATACAGGGACTTGTTAGGGGAAACCCCTAAGACCCCAAGCCCATCAAGATGGGCAAGTCAACAAAGTTGACTTAAAAGCAAAACCAAAAGCCTGTTAGTGGGATGTGTATATGCGAAATAAAACTAAAATTTTCAGACTCACAGAGTTACAGCTAGAACAACTTGAGCAGCACCTCGAAAAAGAGAACACGAATTTTACAGACTTCATTCTCTCTTTAATTCAAAGGGAAATCATGCAAGATGCTGTAACCGTAAGACGACCAGAAGAATATGAAAGGAAGCCTAGACTCAAAGTTAAAACAGTGATTGAAGTGGTTAAACGCTATCAAAAAACAGATCCTGCTTTACTGCTTGAGCTATCCAAAATCGGGAACAACTTAAACCAAATTGCACGAGCATTGAACATCATCAAAAATGCTGATCCGCAAGAGCAACGCAAGTTAGATATTTTCAGCATTTTTTCAGTTTTAAAAGGCATTCAAACCGAGTTAGAACAAGTATTTCCTGCACTTCCGAAAATCAGCAGACAAAGCCCTGAAAGGCTTAAAAAGCAATTGTCTTCGATACAGCTTGCTGAGGAGGATGAAAGTGCATATTAAATTTTTAAATCACGGTAAAGGATCGGCCGCACACGCTTCAGCGTATGTTTTAGATAAGTTCGATCATCTTGGCAATGTTCGGGCAGGTGTTGATGTTTTGCGTGGTGATGCGACTACATTTAACGCCATCTGTGACTCAAGTCCACATTTGTGGAAGTACACCAGTGGCGTGATCGCATGGTCAAAAGAAGACAGTCCGACAGATGAACAAATAAAAGAAGTCTTAGACGAGTTTGAAAAGCATGCTTTTTCGGGACTAGATCCCTCACAGTACCACCTTTTTGCCGTGCTTCACACAGACGATGACGGCTCGAAGCATATCCACGTTCTAGCACCACGCCTAGATATTCAAAGCGGTAAATCACTCAATATTGCCCCACCCGGCCATGAAAAGCATTTTGATTCTTTACGTGATTACTTCAACACAAAGTACCAGTGGTCACGCCCCGATGATCTGCTTTTGATGAAAACGACACAAGAGCCAAACTATGTCGCAAAACTCAACGCTCAAGCTAAAAATATTTTTACAGGTCAAGATCTTGAGGCGCTTACAAAAAAGCAGTTTGGCAAGCTCGTTGATAACTACGTACAAACATTTTTAAGGACTCTGACAGTAAAAAACAGAGCAGATATTGTCCAGTGTATTGAGCAACTGGAAGGAATCGCATCGGTCAAACAAAGTAAAGAATACTTAACTGCCACTTTGAAAAGTGGCAAAAGACATCGACTTAGAGGCGACTTTTATCATGAACAATTCGAAATTAACGCTTATTCAGAGCATCTCAGAGCAGCAGCAGAAAGCCGACCAACTACAGCAGAGCTTGCAACAGCTCTCCGAAACGCTGAAAACGTTCGAGATGACTATCGAGCAAAGCGAGAGACCTATCACCAACAGCACTATACTTTTAAACGAAGTACAGCAGACAACATCGGCCATAAAATCGCATCTCAGAGCGATTTTGACCGAAATAGGGAATCTATCACCCAAAGCCATAAAATCGCTAACAGCGAGCTATACGGAGCAAATAGACGCACTGCAAACGCAGTTAGCGAATATAGACCTATCGGAAATATCAAAAGTGAAATCGAGCATAGATTCGTTTTCAACCTCAATTCACGCTCTACAGGCTCAAGTCAACAAGCAGTTGCAGAGCCTCAGAATCGACGAAAAGCTCCTGCAGAACAGCATTCAACACCAAGTACAGCAAGCGATAGAGGGGCAGAGAGAGACAATAGAGAGTCAGTTGCAGAGCCTTTTGACGGAAAAATTGGGCAACCAGAGAGCAACACACATCCTATGGGGGATGATAGCTTTTGGACTGCTGATTCTTTTAATAATTTTATATCTAGGCTATCAAGCCAATACAAATTTAAAAACAATCAAAGCACAAGAGCAAATGATTCAACAGAATTCACAAGTGATTACAAACCAGATCAACTACTTGAAACAAATACGGAACTAGATCATGCAGACCGAAATCGACCAATTTTTGACAGAGCAAAACAGCTTATTGATGCAACAAAACAACTTGTTAGCCGAGCAAAACAAGGTTTTGAGTCAACAAATCGATTCATTAAAGACCATTTTGAGCGACTACAGCGAAGTCGAGCTGAGTCTAAAGAGCAAAATCAGCAATCTGAATACAGAGAAAGAAGCACAGCAAGCCTTAATTTTGACACTGAAAGCAGAGCTTTCAAAGCTAGAGCAGGGCAACTTTTCGGAGCAGTTACAGCAAGCATTTCAAGAAAACTTGAAGACCCAATTACAAACGCAATTAGCGAGAGCATTAAATCAACTGGATTTAAACAGCATTGTCAGCGACTTGGTGAAGATAGAATTAAGACCCATTCAAATGACAATTGGCACACAGCAGGCGGACATCGAGAAAGCACTCTCGAAAATCTTGCAATTGAAAGTACCCAACAACTTTTACGAAGATTTGGAGACGCAAAGCAAGCAGATCAATACGCTTGGGGAAACTGTAGAAAGATTAATAGCGTTAATCAACAACTTGAACGACTAGAAACCACAGTAGCGGAAATTCGACTCAAGCCAAAACCGGCTACGAATTTCAGTTACTTGCGAAGTGACGGTTATTACCCCGATTACGTTGGTTATCACAAAGAACTATGCGACAAGCAACAGGAGGCCTATAACAATAAAAACCCACTACAATTGATTGATTACATAAAGAAAAAATCTAAAAATTTAGAAACGTACATTAGCCGTGCACGTTCAAATATCCACGAATGGGAATACGATAAATTTGAGAAAATGATCAAAAATGACAATCAAATGCTGAAATATCTGAAATGTGAGAAGATTTTAGAGCCTCAAAACGACCATTTGAAACAGCAAAGAGAATCATATCAAGCGTGTTTAAAGAGTTTTGAGACTATTAAAAGTGATATTTACGAAATTAAAAATCCATTGCCTAGACAGAATACTTCTCAACAAACTTATGAACCTGAGCATAAACCAAAACCTAAAAATGATTTTGAATTAGATTTTTAATCTAATTCAGCAAAACAGTAATCAGAGGGGGAATGAGCGATTTATCTTTATGTCACTCACACTCCGTTCGCTTTGTTTTTTTCTTTTTGAACCTCACAGGTTTAAACCAAGCGAGTGTCTACGAGCGATTGAGCATCATAAAAATTTCAGCAACGCCTTTTCCCTGATTACAAACTCCCTTTTAATCTAAAACGGTAAGTACAGAGCATCCCGAATGGGTGCGAACTTTGGGGCTTTTGATCTTAAAAAAGCATGAGCATAGCGAATGCATTATCAATCTTTTTGCTCTTGGTTTTGCTTTTGAAACGACACGAGCGAAGCGAGTGCCATAGCCTTTGATTTTTCCTTTAATTCTCTTTTATTCTTTTAAAAAGCTTTTAAATACTTTTAGACACCCTTCCAGACCACATATAGCAAGGCTTTCAGACTTTAAAAAACTACAAATGGCATGAACTAAACTACAAATGGCATGATTTTGGCACATTAGAAACTACAAATGGCATGATTAGAAACTACAAATGGCATGAACTAAACTACACTATATTTAATGTAGTTTTATGTTAAAAACTACAAAAATCGTGTGCAAAAATAAATCAATATGATATAAAAAACTACTTCTTGCGGAATGTAGTTTCATGGATTATAAAAAAACATACCCTGTATCTTGGGTTGTTATGCAGAATACGATTCAAGAGTGCTTTAAAAGCATGAGTATTGATGAAAAACGCTTATTAATTCTTGCTAGTCCTATAGCTCGGATAATTGATGCAACTGAAAAAGATGCAATCACCATAACATCAGAGAGCTTTGCAAAAGAATGCGGTATAAAAACCAACTCAGCGTATTCGCAAATGGAAGAAGCGAGTAAAAACCTGTTAAGACGTTATTTTTCCTATGGTGATAATAAGAAAAAAACCTACTGTAACTGGGTCATTAGAGCAATATATGAGAATGGTTCAATATCCATATGCTTCCCAGAGGAAGTTCTTTTGATGCTCAAAGAGTTCGACAAATTAAATCCATACACTAAGTACAAGAAAGACATCGTACTCAGTCTGAAAAAAGACTACTCGTTCGACCTATATCATTTAGCAAAAAAATATCAAGCTATGGGACAATTTGAAATGTCCTTAGAGCATATAAAAACTGAGTTAGGTTTGCCAAAGTCCTACGACAAGCTATGTAATTTAAAAGACCGTGTAATTAAGCCTTCATTAGATGAAATTACAGCTAATACAGACATTGAACTCACTTATGAAAACGTTAAACAAGGACGGTCTGTGGTTGGTTTCAAGTTTATTGTGAAAGAGAAGCCTAAGCCAAAACTCATAGCACCCGAGAGAGAGACAAAGACAGTAGAGCTATTTTGTAATATGTCAGATCCCCAAATTAATAAATACAGCACTATTCTATCTAAACTTTCTGAACTTTCTGATCTAAGTAATTTTCCTGACTATCCTACTTTTGCGATTTGGATTAGTGGGATTTTACGAGATCCAAAAAGTGTAAGGGAAGAAACGGCTAAACGAATTTTGAAGGCTCTACATCAAAAAACGGATTTCAAACCATAAAATCAGATTATCCATATGAGCTAACAAATCCCGTGAAACATTGCTTAAATACTAAGCGTGGAACGTGAACAATCATTAAAAAAGCCCAATCGGAGAGGGTTGGGCTTTTTGCTATACGATAAAACTATGATTTATATGAAATAAAAAGAAGCATTTCGTATAACGTGTATTATGTTAATTTTAGAAAATCTTCACTACTATTATTTTAAAATAAGCCTTATATCCAAGCATAAAACAAGGTTGTCTAGACTTCTTTTAACAGTAAAGTTATCATAAAACTGAATTTTATTTTTTAGGTAAGTTTATGCATTCTATCCGCATTCGTTAAGACACAACTATTTGCATAGTGACACTATTTTATAATGGTGGGCTTTTGTTGTGTCTTTAAGAATATATGCGGATATATAAAGTAAAAGTATGCTTAATTTATAAGTATGCTTTTAGTGCATAGTTTCCAGTTATAACTTAATTGACTAGCTATTTGTCCACCCTGTGGATGAATAGCTTTTTTTTTGGGAGGACACTGTGATGCTAGCTTTTGTTTTCACCTAAATCCTGTTTGCTGCATAAAAAATTTCAAGAGCTAAACAGGAGTAAATAAAAATGAGTTTAATTATTAAAGCGAGAAACATACGCTTGGATTATGCTGGGCGTGATGTTTTGGATATTGATGAATTGGAAATTCACTCTTATGACCGTATTGGTCTTGTGGGTGATAACGGAGCAGGAAAGAGTAGTTTACTCAAAGTACTTAATGGCGAAATTGTTTTAGCCGAAGCGACATTACAGCGTTTTGGTGATTTTGCACATATCAGCCAACTGGGCGGAATCGAAATAGAAACGGTCGAAGACCGGGCAATGTTATCTCGCCTTGGTGTTTCCAATGTACAAAACGACACAATGAGTGGCGGAGAGGAAACTCGTGCAAAAATTGCTGCCGCATTTTCCCAACAAGTACATGGCATTCTAGCGGATGAACCAACCAGCCACCTTGATCTCAATGGAATAGATCTACTTATTGGTCAACTTAAAGCATTTGATGGAGCATTACTTGTTATCAGTCATGACCGATATTTTCTTGATATGGTTGTAGACAAGATATGGGAGTTAAAAGACGGTAAAATTACGGAATATTGGGGTGGTTACTCGGATTACTTGCGTCAAAAAGAAGAAGAGCGACAACACCAAGCCGTAGAATATGAGCTGATGATGAAGGAACGGGAGCGATTAGAATCTGCTGTGCAAGAAAAACGCCAGCAAGCTAATCGATTAGACAATAAGAAAAAAGGAGAAAAATCCAAAAACTCTACCGAAAGTGCTGGACGACTTGGGCATGCAAAAATGACTGGCACCAAGCAAAGAAAACTGTATCAGGCAGCTAAGAGTATGGAAAAGCGTTTGGCTGCATTAGAAGATATTCAAGCACCAGAGCATTTGCGTTCTATTCGTTTTCGTCAAAGTTCAGCCCTAGAACTGCACAATAAGTTCCCGATTACGGCAGATGGTCTGAGCTTAAAATTTGGTAGCCGTACTATCTTTGATGACGCTAACTTTATAATACCGCTTGGCGCTAAAGTCGCTATAACTGGATCGAATGGAACAGGGAAAACGTCCTTGTTAAAAATGATATCAGAACGTGCTGATGGATTAACCATATCTCCAAAAGCTGAAATTGGCTACTTTACACAAACAGGATATAAATTTAACACGCATAAATCTGTGCTCTCCTTTATGCAGGAAGAGTGCGAGTACACAGTTGCGGAAATTCGTGCAGTATTGGCTTCAATGGGGATCGGAGCGAATGATATTCAAAAAAACTTATCCGACTTATCGGGAGGTGAAATCATCAAACTGCTTTTATCCAAAATGCTTTTAGGAAAATATAATATTTTGCTTATGGATGAACCAGGAAACTATCTTGACCTAAAAAGTATTGCCGCATTAGAAACAATGATGAAGTCCTATGCAGGAACTATTATCTTCGTATCTCATGACAAGCAATTGGTCGATAATATTGCTGACATTATCTACGAGATCAAAGACCACAAAATCATCAAGACTTTTGAGAGAGATTGTTAATGATAGCCAATCTAATCCGAACATTAATTATTGAACTCTTTAAAGGAAATTAAAAATGACAATTCAAGATATTCAATCACTTGCTGAAGCACACGGCTTGTTGCTTACGGACAAAATGAATTTCAATGAAATGGGCATTGATTTTAAGGTCGTTTTTGCTCTTGATACAAAGGGGCAACAATGGTTGCTGCGTATTCCTCGTCGTGATGGCATGAGGGAACAAATCAAGAAAGAAAAACGCATTTTAGAATTGGTAAAAAAACATCTTTCTGTAGAGGTTCCTGATTGGAGAATTTCATCTACAGAATTAGTGGCTTATCCCATACTTAAAGATAATCCTGTTTTAAATTTGGATGCTGAAACCTATGAAATAATTTGGAATATGGACAAAGATAGCCCGAAATACATAACATCTTTGGCAAAAACCTTATTTGAAATCCATAGTATTCCTGAAAAAGAAGTTCGGGAAAATGATTTGAAAATTATGAAACCTTCAGATTTAAGACCTGAAATAGCAAACAATTTGCAGTTAGTAAAATCTGAAATTGGTATAAGTGAGCAATTGGAAACCCGCTACAGAAAATGGTTGGATAATGATGTTCTATGGGCAGATTTCACCCAATTTATACATGGCGATTTATATGCTGGGCATGTACTAGCTTCAAAGGATGGAGCTGTTTCAGGCGTTATTGATTGGTCAACAGCCCATATAGATGACCCAGCGATTGATTTTGCTGGGCATGTAACTTTGTTTGGAGAAGAAAGCCTCAAAACTCTAATCATCGAGTATGAAAAACTAGGGGGTAAAGTTTGGAATAAACTATATGAACAGACTTTAGAAAGAGCAGCGGCCTCTCCTTTGATGTATGGTTTATTTGCCTTAGAAACTCAAAATGAAAGCCTTATCGTTGGAGCAAAAGCTCAGTTGGGAGTTATATAATTTAAAAATATGATTGCTGAGAACTGCCTTGTTTTGAAACTTGGTTGGCTTTAATTAGTTTTTAGTATTCTTTATAGAAAATGCCTCGATCAAGGGGCATTTCTAACAATCATTTAACATAAAATTTCTTATGTGAAGTAACCTGAATGCAGCGGTGCCCCATTGGGGGCGCGTTGAGATAAGCCTCTTTTAGATAACTTTAGCAACTCGATAGACAGTTGCAACTCCACAATTCACTGCTTTGGCAATTTCTTCCTTAGTCATATTGCCAACTACTAGCAATTCTTTTATTCGTTTATGTTTAGCCTCATTTGCCTTCTTGCCTGTTGGTTTGTAACCCGAACGTGCCAGGCCCTGCTTAATACGTTCTATACGTTTCTCATTGTCTAGGCGGGCCATTGTTGCCAGAAGATCAATCAACATATTGTTGATGAGTTCCAAGATTGAATGAGTAATGCTGTCACTGGTTTGAATCATTTGGTAGGTAGTAGGAAGATCTGCTACGACTAAACGAAGTCCCTTCTCCTGGATCCTGCGCTTCAGCTCTTGAAAATCTCGTTGGGTTAGGCGTGATAAGCGGTCAATACTTTCAACTAACAATGTGTCACCTTGATTTGCTTCTGACAGTAGCTTATTCAATTCAGGTCGGTCTAACTTCGTACCACTATAGTTTTCCACGTACACAATGGTTTCACCCAAATTCAAGTTTTGGTTTAGATCCTGAAGAATCTGCAAAGCCCTTTCTGCATCTTGATCTTTAGTTGAAGCTCGTAGATAAATACGTGTATTCATTTCTATCATTTAATCTTAATTCTATTAGATTAATGATAATACTATCATTTAATTATTGCATTAAGTCTAATGATAGATATTGTATGCGATTTGGCTCGCTATCATTCAGGTATAGTCTTTTGATAAAAAAAGCATGACTAAAAGCCATGCCTTGGGAATTCGTATAACGTGTATTATGTTAATTTTAGTAGAACTAATAAATCTATATATTTGAAAATGTCATTTTACTCAATTAAATACTCTTCAGATATTTCACACTGTTCAACAAAAAAATGATCATGTGAAACTAAAATTACAGCGCCCTGATATTGGCTAATAGCCTGCGATAGAAGCTCTCTAGACTCAATATCTAAATGATTTTCTGGTTCATCAAGCAATAATAAATCAATACCATCAGGATAGTGACTCATTGCTAATAATGCGACTTTCAATTTTTCACCACCACTCAGTTCTGATAGTTTTAATAAAGCTTTTTCACGACGAATACGTAACTGACCTAACAAATTTCTCCACTCAACTTCAGTAAGATTGGAGTTATAAAGTGCAAGGTTTTCGATTACGGATAAATCATTATTTAATAAACTAAAGTTTTGATCTAAATACAAACATGTTCCACTAAAGAAAATATCATCACGTTGATGGGTAGAAATCAATTTCAATAAGGTTGATTTACCAATTCCATTAGCACCTTTAAGATGGATTTTTTCGCCAGCTTTCAATGCAAAATTAATTTTATTTGTTGCTGTATGGGGTAGCTTTAAATCATGAATTCTTAAAATCTCTCCTTGCTTCGTACTCTGTAAGTGGAATTCAAACTTCTGAGCTTTGATTTTTTCTACAATGGTCTGCCTATTAATCAGACTATTTTTCAAATCATCAGTTTGTCGAGTTTGTTGGGCACGTAGCTTACCTAAGCTTTGTCCAGCATTTTCCTTTTTGAAATCTAGAAAAATCTTTGCTTGAGAATTAGAATCACGAAGTTCATTGCCTTTAGATTGACGTTTATTCGCTTTCATTAAGCTATCATGTTGCCGTTGTTTTAACTGCTTTAATTCTTTTTTCTCATTATTAATAGACTGAGTTAATGCATCCATGTGTAGCTGATGCTGTTGAATGTAATGCTCATAATTACCTTTGTAGTGTTGTAAGCCTAATTCAGTTAAAGCATAAATATGTTGGACTTGATTGAGTAATTGGCGATCATGACTAATCAGGCATACACCACTAGGGTGTGCCAAAATACTCTCAATTAACCATTGTCTAGATGTTGAGTCTAAATGGTTGCTTGGTTCATCTAAAAGTAGATAGTGATCCTTTTTTAAAAACAAACGACATAAAGCCAGCTTTGTTTTTTGTCCTTCACTCAGTTTTTCTGTTGGAAAGTTCAAATCCGTAGGTAAGTCAGCATTTTCAAGTATATTTTGCCATTTTTGTGGTAAATCCCAGGTATTTTCAACTAACTCATAATCATCAAAACTAGCTGTATTGTTCTCTATACGCCGAAAAGCATGATGTAAATGATCTACCTCTAATGCTTGTGCAATATTTTCAGCATTAAGGCGTTCTAATTGTGCCAAATAATCATGTTGGATATTCCATGAAACTTGACCACTATAATGAATATCTAAAGCTTGGCTTTGATCTAATATTCTGAACAATAGGGATTTACCTAAACCATTACGTCCAATTAATGCAGAAACCTGTCCTGATAAAAGCGTAATGTTTAGCTGATCAAACATTTTCTGTGTAGAAAATTCTAAATTTAAGTTTGAAGCAATACATGCATGTTGCATAAAAAATTCCTCATGTAGAGGATATGCAAAATAGTGAAGATTAACTTATAAAAAACAATATATTATTTAGGATATAAAGTAGAGACCAAGAATATATAGCCACAAGTAGAATCTATTTTGCACATCAAAAGTTTAAAAATAATGATGAGAAAATGACTTACTTCATTGGCGTTACTCTTGGGAGGATGATTTGAATAAGGTTATTTTATAATGATAAGACAATCTGTCAAGCTTGTACTAAAGCTTCTAAAAGTTATTTAACATAATGGCGATTATACGAAATTTAGCGATTAGAAACCATTTATTACATCAAAAGTAATGAAAATGTAAAGATAATGCCTTATATTGTCTTTACATTATTGGTTTTTAGAGGAATTAACCATGTCCGCAGTCAATTTTAATATGCGTTTAGAAGAAGACTTGAGGGATAATGCAAATCATATTTTTGAAGAATATGGTTTAACAATGCCACAAGCATTTAAACTTTTTTTAAATCAGGTGGTGAAAACAAGAACTGTTCCATTAGCTTTTGACTATGCGAAAGAACCAACTCTGACCCCAACAGCAGTAGCAAAGTTGCTTCAATCTCTTAAAGAGATTGAAAATGGGGAGTACACCGAGTACGAAACAGTAGAAGAAGCAATCAAAGCGGCACTGTTGCAAATAGGCTGACATGATAAGCTAAATATCTTATTTATTTCGAGATACAGCAGATGAATCCCTTCCACGGTCGGCACTTTCAAGGTGAAATCATTCTTTGGGCTGTTCGTTGGTATT
>NZ_VOYE01000029.1:0-7864 GCF_013420765.1 Acinetobacter sp. YH01009
CAATGGCTTTTATGGCTTCAGCTTTAAATTCTGCGGTGTAAGTCTTCTGTTTCTTGCTCATGGTAAACTCCTAATGAGTATGTATAGTTTACCAAGTTAAACCCTCCTGTTTTTTAAGCACACATCAAAGCTTATAAGTCATCTAAAGTAATTTCCTCAAACATTTCTTTAGGATCATTAATACGTTTACGAACAATCGCTAATAGCTCGGTATCCTCTTCTGAGAGTAAGGCTTTTTGTACAGGGAGTTTCCCAGTCGCTGCAATGTATTCAAGGACATTTGTAAAAAACTCAGTAGGTGCAATACCTTGTTCTCTTAGAACTGAATAAGATTTTTCTTTAAGGGCTTCATCGACCCTGAAGTTAACAGTAGCCATTATTTTTCCCATTTATTGAATGCATAGGAATATTGTAATGCAAGTTGCATTACGTGGCTAGTTCGTATAATCCGTATTATGTTAATTTCAGAGAAACTATTACAAATAGAATATTACTTTTATATTCTCAAATGAGCCGCTATCTTTCTTAAAAAATACTATAAATAACTGTTATTACTGATTATTATTTTTTAAATCAGGGCGAATTTTATAAATATTATTTTGGAGTTCAAAAATATGACTGAGAGCTTTTCCTATCAGTAAGATATTTTCTCTATTTTCTAGTGATGGATCTGATTGAATCTTACTAGGAATACTGTCTAATAATATTGCAGCTTGATACAAATCATCATTTATTTTTTTTAATTGATCCATTTTTCTCTTCTATATATGTTGGTAAGGATCCCAATCATATTACATTGAGATCCTGATTTATTAGGCCGTGGTATATCTTGTTGTAGCTTCTCTAGTTTCTGAACTAAAAAGGTTTAATAATCTATCCGATGATGGTACAGGAAGATTTGGTGGATTCCAATCACCTGTAGTGATGCATGTATTTAAAGAGTTTCCACACTCTGACATTCCACCGCTACCAGCAGACCCATAGACATCAATACAGTCTGCATAATATTCTGCACACATCACAATTCTTTCGTTAAATAATATGAAGGCGTTGTAGGATCATATGCAAGAGCAAGACTACTAGTTATTATTGTACTAATTAGAACTATTTTTTTTAAGAACATAAGAAAATTGCAAAAGTGCATATTCTAAAAGCGGACATTTCTACTTTGGGCTTACATCTAAGTTTCGTATAACCGCCATTATGTTAAATGGAGGTTAGATTGGTGGAAAACTCCAGTTTTTGAAACTTCAAATAGAAGCTCTTTCGTTCAATTAGTAATTGTAATTTCTATATAAATTTATATTCTATTGAATAATTATTTCATAAATTCTCCTATCATATTTGGCTGCATATGTAGCTACTTCTTGATTAATCTTTTTATGACTTTTATCTACATATGAAAAGATTATTGAATCCTCATTATGCTGCTCATAGTTGATGGCGTATTTATATTCCGAATAAGGATAAAGAGTACCTAAGCTATAAGTTTTTTGAGCACTGATATAAGTTATTTTAAGATCTGTGATTGGGGCATTGGTCCAATTTTTAATAGAAATATATCCATTCTTTTCTAATGGTTGGCATCCTATAATTAAAACTAATGCAAGACAGTAAAATAGGCTATTCTTCATTTTGGTAGTTCTGTTCAATTGGTCTTATGAGTCGACTAATAACTATAACTTTTGAGGTATCACAGCTAGGATCTACTTCAGTTATCCAAGAATAATTATTTTTTTCTAGAGGATAGGATTCTCCGCCTCCATATGCTGCTTTATCACCTAAAAAATAAGTATCCGAATCTACTTTTAGGCTCTTAGTTTCCATATCCCAATCTAGAGTTTTTGTAGCAAAAATTGGCAGAACTTTAGATCCATCAGCATGTTCTAGGTATAGGCATTTACCTTCCCTAATAAGCTTAGCCTCACTATAACTTGCATTATCTGCTCCCCCCGTATATTGAATACGTGGAACAACTATATTTGATTCAATTTTTTCTGTAACTGGACTACAGGCTGCAAGTAAACTTAATAAAATAAATTCTAATCTTTTCATATTAAAGGAATTTTTTGATAAAATCATAATAGAGAAATTAAAGCAAATTATTCCAAAAGGCTCTGATTAAAAATTGTTAAAATTAATAGATATATGAGATAAAATTATGAAAAAATTTTTATATTTTAATTTCTTAGCAATTATTTTGACCTACGTATCTTTGCTTTATCAAAAAAATATATTAGTTGACCGCATAGTTGTAGATAAGCTTGGAGAAGTTGAAGTCATAGCTGGGGGATTTCCTCTACAGTTCCTTATAGATGGTGAAACCTCTCCAGTCGGAAGTATAAGTATCAATCCTTTATTTATTTTCATCGGCATGGATCAATTTGTTTTTCTCAATTTTTTTATTGATTATTTATTTTGGATAAGTATTTTATTTGCTTTTTCTATGATTGTGAAAAAGTACAGAATTGTATAGATCTCCTAAAATTAACATAATACACGTTATACGAAATGCTCTTTATTTCTCTTTAAAATTCAGTGTTTTATGTTGATGTAAAAAGCCCAATCCTTCCCGATTGGGCTTTTTCTTTGATTTATCACGTTCCACGCCTAATAAGTGATCAATGTTTCACAGTTTTAATTAGCCCAATTGAATAATCAGGATGCCTGGTCTTTTTCTTTTTGGCGTTCATCCAGCTCTTTCTTCAGCACTTTTTTATCCTGGTACGATGCAATCAGCATGATCGGGATCAGCAGCGGGGCCACAATAATGCCTAGGGCAATGTCTTTCAGTTTCGGCATGATCTCTCTCCCTTAGTCATTATCAAAAACAGCATTCAGCACACGGCCAAATAAGCCACGTTTTTTTAATTGAGTTTGATGTTGGTTATCTAATTTTTTTTGAACTTTCTGTTCTTCAGGTTGAGTGTTTATTGCTTGAGTATCGGCTGTATTTGTAGCGATAGGAGTCGTTTGTTCATCATCAACTCTATCATCAGTATTGGACTGTTCTAAATTACCTTTAAATTCTATTCTATGAGTCAAATCTTCAATGTGTTGCATCAAGGATTTTTCTCGCTGATTCGCTAAATCTAATTGGCTTTTAAGCAAATTAATTTGATCTTTTAATACCTGTTCAATTTCAGAATGAACTTGTACAGGGACATTCTTTTGAACGTGTTCAGTACGTGTACTTTGCTGTACGCCAATAGGATTACCATAAACTCTGATGAGTTCTGATAAATCTATTAGACCATCATTATCCCTTGATAGTTCACCATTTTTTAAAGCTTCATAGATGGTAGTTCTTGATTTTTTGAAAGCTTTACTAGCGTCCATTACGCTAAATTTTGTAGTGTTCAATACAATCCCTCTGTTCATGTACAAGGATGTTCAGATGAACATATTACTGAACATTATCTTTATTTTGTTTGAAAGCCAACCTTTACTAGATATGGGTATAGTTCTTTAAATTTTTCAGCATCTAATAGCATTTCGGCAATTCGTACAGCAAATTGCGGATAGCTTTCGGTGCCTTCAGAGTACTTACTCATTTCAGGCAGTTCTGATAATTTATTAGCAAATAAATGGCGCTGAGCATCTGTTAACTTGGTGAAAATATCTATGGTGTTTTGATCTCTAGCTTCTTGATTAGTTTTGTTAACGGTTTTCTTTTGCTTGAATGAGAATGAAAAGCCATAAATTGAACGCCCTTTTTTATGCTGCTCATACTTAACAGCGATATCTGTAAACTCATTAACTTGAGCTATGGCTAGGTGTAAAACTCTATCTTTAAAGTTCCCCATTCTTGTGTACTCATCATCAAGCACACCAATTTTTTTTCTAAATTCTTCAAGCTCTATAACTGGAGTTTGCCCAGTGCTACGCCATGCGATTAATAATTCATATAAACGTACAGCATAAGCACTACTGAGATTACTCACTTGCTGTAATTCATACTTAGTAAACTGTTCTTCGAGCTTAGTAATTAATGGAACAATAGCAGGTGCAAAAATTAACTTAACAGTCGCTTCAGCATCAATATAACGAATCTCACTAACCCATCGACTTAGTACGTTTTCGATGTTTCCTCGTTTATTTATTTCTTGATAGCTAAATTGTCTAGCAAATAAATCTTTTGAAGCATCCTTTAATGCTTGATAGGCAGTCTGTCTTGCAACATTGAATTGATTAATATAACTCTCTGCGTGGACTTCTAAAGGGTTGTTTGCATTAATTCCTTTCCCACTTTCTCTTGCTTCAACAATAGCTAAAAGAATAAGCCGCTGTTCAACTAGATCTAGGTTATAGCTTGCGTTAATTAAAGCATTATCTTTTACAACTAGATCTCGCATGTTATTAGTCTACTTTTTTATTTCTGAATATAAATCTATATAAAATATTATGTAGTTAAATGCAAGGTAAACGTAGTTGAATCTACAAAAAATAATATGTAGATTTATGGTAGGTAAACGTAGTCATATTGGTAGGTAAACGTAGTCATATTGGTAGGTAAACGTAGTCATATTGGTAGGTAAACGTAGTCATATAGCCTTTGAAAGTATTGCCAATAAAGGCTTTCAGCGCGTCTAAAAGTATTTAAAAACTTTAAAATAATTAAAAGCCCAGGAAAGGAAAAATTGCCCTTGGTTTTCGCTACGCTCAAACTCTATTGAATCTCGCTTTCGCTCGATTCGTTGGGGCAATTTTTTGGCTCATTGGGTTGTGACTTTAAGAAAAAGCAAAAGCAGCTCGGAATTCGCTTCGCTCATGAGCTTTTTACTCGCTTTGCTCGATCTAGGGTCAATTTTCTGCATGTGATTTACGCTTATTTAGGCTTCACAGCCTAAAAAGCAGTTTTTCAGGGGGTCTAAGCGCGAATTTCAGCGATTTCACTCGTAGACACTCGTTCTGTACCTTTCTTTATTAATCGAGCTGTAATCGCAATTAAAGCACCTTTAAAGGCATATTATTTTTTTAAATAAGATCCTTTCCTGTTGTATGTGGATCATAAGAAAAAGAGGTTTGCTGATTTCTTCCAGCTTTGGTCTCATTTTGGGAAACTTTGATGTTTTGTGTTTTTCCCTGGTGCGGCATTTTTTCGCTGATGCCCATTTTCTGCAAATTTCTTAATAACGCACTGTAAGAAATATTGTTGGCGAGATCTGGTAAATCTGCATGTATTTCTTTGATGGTGTAGCCTGCTTTTAACCGTTTTTCTATTTCAGGCAAAGCCGCAGTGATGAATCTTTTTGCTCCATGTCGAGTAACCATTTAGATCTCCTCATTCCTATTTTTATGCGATTAAGTGCAATTATATGCGATCAAGAGCTTTTATATGCAATTATAAGCTTTTAAGTGCGATTATAAAATTTTATAAGCTTTTAATCTCTTTTATGTGCGATTATATGCGATTAAGTGCGAAACCTAATTAAGGTGAAACAGGCAAGATGTGTAATGTTGGTCAACATGCTAGCATTTTGACACCCATTACTCCTGCTTATTCGCTTTTCAAGCTCAACGTGGAATCTTGTCCTGCGGAGCTTTTGGCATAGCCAAATGACAATGGAAATGATGAAAATGAATGAAAAGAAAAAGCCAAAACGGATACGCCAAAAGATCATTAAAGTGGTCGTAACTGATGAAGAAAAAAAGCAGATTGAAGCAAATGCTGCTCAGGCTAATTTATCGGTTTCTCAATATGCACGTGATTTGGGTTTAAGCTATCAGCCCAAAAGTTTGATAGATGTTCAATCGTTTCAGGAAATTCGTAGCATAAAGGAGGATTTCAACAAGATTGGTGGTTTGTTGAAAAATCTTATGAGTGGTGAGGTGACTGATCCGAAAGAGATCCAAACAAAATTAAATGGCTTACTGTTGGACTTATCCAAAAATCAAAATTTGCTTGATCAGCTACTGACTAAAGTAAGATCCAAGATCAAGTTTTAAAAAAAGTGTATGGTCTGTTGCCTTGTATAGTGGCGTTAGCCGCCACTGCGTATAAGAGATTTTATGTTAATCAGATGATTAAAAGGCCCGTAAATAGGGCCTTTCGTATAACGTGTATTATGTTAATTTTTAGTTAATATAAAATTTAGATAGCTTCTGCAACTAATTTTAAAGCTGATTTAATTTTTTGCTTATTCTCATACATTTTTTTGTCAGCTTGTTCTGCTGCAAAATATAGCCCACTACTGGGATGCCTCCTATAAGGCAAGACATCTGATCGAGAAATTTTTTGCCAAGCTCAAGCAGTATCGTGCCATTGCCACACGCAATGATAAATTGGCTCAAAACTTCTTATCAGCGATCTACCAGGCTTCAACAATCATCTGGCTTAATTGATGACACACCCTAAATATTTCTAGAATATTCTCTTAAAATCTCATACACCCTAATTTTATCTTCATATATAGTTTTCTCTATCACTTCATTGATCTCTTCATTCGTCCACTTTTGAGACTTAGCCCTACAAATGAATATTGATTGCAAAACAAATTTGTGCTCACCTTTTCTCAGATAGAGATTCTTTACTTTTTTTTCCATAAGAAACAATTAAATAGCTTACTCCTTCTAAATTCTATACCAATTAGAAAAACTTCACTGTTAATTAAAACTTAATAAAATCCTAAACTTGCAAAATAATCTAAATATCAGTTACTTAATGATCAGAAAAATATTATTATTATTGTATTACTAATGTTTAATATTTGTTGTTTGTATGTTCTGGATTCTTATAGCAGTTCTAGTTTTGATTAGTACACTATTAATTATTTCTATGGTGAAGGAATATCTTAAAAATCCTTTCAGATAAATGACTCAATTTTAATCCATTTAACATAATAGAGGTTATACGAAACGCAATTTAAAATATTATTGTTTTTCATATAGTTATAAAATTTTGACTGACTTCAAAAACAGTAAAAAGCCGACTTAGAAACAAGTCGGCTTTTTTATGAGCAGGTTTGATACCTTTTGCCAAGAACATAGGTTATTAAATAATCAATTGATAAAATATATTCTTATTATTTCATTTACTCATAAAATATATTCATTATAATGTTGTGTATTCGATCGAATACAATAAAGAGGAACTTTCATGACCGAGATTAAACGTCTCCCTGAATTTGATGAATGGCTAGATAGCATTAAAGACAGTATGACCCGTCTTAAACTGAATCGAAGATTAGATAAGGTTCAGCGTGGTAATTGGGGCGATGTAAAGCATCTTCAAGAAGGTGTTTGGGAAATGCGAGAGTTCTTCGGACCAGGTTGGCGCATGTATTACATCAAACATGGTGATGTAATCATTGTGATGCTTGGAGGTGGTGATAAATCTACACAGCAAAAGGATATAGAACGAGCTGTTGATTTATCAAAATCTTTAGAGGATTGAAAAATGGTTAAAATAGCTGATCTACCTAGCTTTGACATGGCAGAAGCACTTAAGAGTGAAGAAGATATTGTAATGTATCTTAATATGGTTCTTGAAGAGAATGACCCTGCTGAACTAGCTCATGCACTTGGTGTAATTGCTAAAGCTCGTGGTATGACTCAAATCGCTAAAGAAGCAGGAATTGGACGTGAAGCACTTTACAAAGCACTCCGTCAAGATTCAGCACCTCGTTTTGATACGATTAATCGTGTAGTAAATGCTTTAGGTCTAAAACTAACTGTGCAGAATGCATAACTATTAATAAAATTTTGTCTAAGTTCCATCTTATTTAACATAAAATCTTGATGTGTGCTGAATTAGCAGGAGACTTTCACTTGGGAGATTCTAGGCAGCTAACCGATAAAAGTCTTCTGCCATTTGATTTGGTGTCTTAAAATCCAAGCCTTTTTGAATTCTTCGCTGATTATA
>NZ_VOYE01000030.1:0-7433 GCF_013420765.1 Acinetobacter sp. YH01009
ATACCAACGAACAGCCCAAAGAATGATTTCACCTTGAAAGTGCCGACCGTGGAAGGGATTCATCTGCTGTATCTCGAAATAAATAAGATATTTAGCTTATCATGTCAGCCTATTTGCAACAGTGCCGTTCTATGCACTGGATTTTTCTATCTGGGGCTTACAGTTCAAATTTCGAATAAGAGATTTTATGTTAAATAGGTTCGATTAAGCAGATCGTCTTCTAATTTTGAACATTGCTCATCATCAATGACTCCGGTAATACTTTGTAGCCACAACCCATCTGCTGCTAAACGAAGTAACTCTAAATCAGGATGACTATCCGTTTCTGCATGTTGAGATAATCTATTTTTTAGCCATTCCATCCAAATTTTATTAAAGGTAGGCTCTGTGATCATAGTCATTGATAACGCTGACCAAGCAGAAACCACCCCATCTATTTGATGGATAAAAGAACTATGAATATAAGCTCGTGTGAATTTACCATATTCTGTTGGATCGCGTTTAATCAAGTATTCAACTGTTTGATCTAAATCAAGAATTATTTGATTGAACATTTCTTCTATCAAATTTTTTTTATTCGGGAAATGGTGAAATACCCCCCCTTTTGTTATACCTACTGCTGTAGCAATATTTTGAATAGAAACACCAGAAATACCCTTTTGAGAAACAAGAATAGTTGCCTGTTCAAGGATGCGCTTTCGAATAACCTCTGGTTGCTTCTTTTGTTGCCGAATTTCTTTCACTTAATGACCTGCTGATTGCGAAAATAAATTAATAATTATTACGCCAGATACGATAAAACCAATTCCAATTAAAGCAGGATTATCTAGTGTCTGTTTAAAAACAAAGTAGCCAACTACAGCAGTTAGAACAATCCCAACACCAGCCCATATAGCGTATGCGATACCTAAAGGGATTGTTTTAATAACTTGTGATAATAAATAAAATGCCGTGCTAAAAAAAATAAAGACCATCACGCTTGGAAAAAGTTTTGTAAACCCTTCCGATTTAACTAAAAAACTACTTCCAATCACTTCGGAAACTATTGCAAATCCAAGTAATACATAAGCGAGTAACACACTGTTCATAAGTAATCATACCTAAAATACCAATCGGAAGGTATGTTAAATTTTCAAAAAAAAATTATCAATAATTATTTTAGATTTTCTAAAATTAACATAATACACGTTATACGAAATGCGTTATAATTCCACTTAGAAATCAATGCTGTAGTTTCTAGTTGATAGCCCACCTTCCCCAAGGTGGGCTTTTTTTGTGATTTTTCACGTTCCACGCTTACTTCTTGAGCAATGCTCCACGGTTTTAATAAGCCCAGGTGAACAATCAGATCAGCCATATGGCTTAAAGAAGCGGCTCCAGAAGCCTCTTTTTTCCGGTTCTGGGTCTACGTGTTCAGGAACAGGGATTCGCTTGTTTTCTTTTTCAACCGGAATAGTCAATCCATCATCTTTAGGTTTGGTTTCTAGTTTTGGATCTATCGCTATATCTGTTTCAGGTTGATGATTATTAGCTGTAGTGGCTTGGGATGGTTTCATTTCAATGAGGGTCAGGAGTGTGTCGATGCGAGAATTAGCTTTTGCTTCTCTATCTTCTGCCTTTTCTAGTTGTTTCTTTAGAAACTCAATCTGATTTTTGAGTTCTTCCACTGTTTTATCATTGTATTCAGGTGTATCTAGGTTTTGTATCGGAGACATGTCAATACGTTTTGGGTGTTTTCCACCAAAAGGCTCACCATAGACACGAAGTAATTCTGAGAAGTCGATAGAACCATCATGATCACGACTTAATACTCCGTTTTTTATATCTTTGTAGAGTGTGGCCCGAGATTTTTTATACAGTGTTGCAGCATCACTAACACTGTATTTTGTACTTGTTTTCATACTGTATTACTGTGTATTTAGGAGACGTATTAAAGAATACAACAAGTGTATTCTTTAATACACTCAAGGTTTAAAGCCTAATTGCTTAAGTAACCTAAAACACCATTTCTAAAATCCTCACTGGTAAAGGTTCTATCAACAAAACGCATATCTTCTTCTGTATTTATTAAATCTCTCAAAAAGCCGAGTTGATAATCCCATTCATGATCTAATTGTATAGAGCCACTAATTTCTGAACCGTCAGAAGTCTCAATTTGGATATGAGCTGAATAACCTTTAGTATTTTTTTTAGCACTTAATAAAGCAATTGCATCAATAAGCATTTCAAATTCCTTATATGACTATAGTTTAATTATTTAGTCTCAGATTTTAATTCTGGATCCTTCACTCACTGAGAGTTTAGTTGTTAACAGCATTGTTTTTAGTAGCTGACATAAATCCCACTTTTTCTAAGTATGGATACAGTTCTTTAGCACGATGTGGATCTTGCAGCATGTCAGCTATACGAATTGCAAATTGCGGAAAGCTTTCGGTGCCTTGGGAGTACTTACTCATCTCAGGTAATTGAGAGAGTTTATTAGCAAATAAATGTCGCTGAGCCTTAGTCATTTTTGAAACAAGATCTACGGTATTTGGATCTCGTGTCGAGTTTAAATTCTGCTCTGTTTGCTTGTTTTTAAATAAAAATGAAAAGCCGTAAATTGAACGTCCTTTTTTATGTTGTTCGTATTCAACAGTGATGTCAGTGTGTTCATTAAGCTGTTTAACTGAAATATCTAGTACTCGTTTTTTTAAATCAGAAATTATCGCGTAGTCTGTTTTATCAACTCCTAATTTTTCTCTAAAATCGGCTAATTCAAAAATTGGCGTTTTACCTGTACTTCGCCACGCTATTAAAAGCTCATATAAACGGATTGCATAAGCACTACTCAGATTACTAATTTGTTCTAGCTCATATTTAGTAAAATGTTCTTCTAATCTTGTAATTAATGGAACAATGGCTGGGGAAAAAATAAGTTTAACCACGGCTTCATTCTCTATATATCTGATTTCACTAACCCATCTAGATTTAATATGTTCTATGTTTTTAGAGTTTTTTTCTTGATAGCTAAACTGACGTAAGAACAGTGCATTACAAGCATTTTTCAATGTTGTATAAGCCGTATTTCTATGAACATTAAATTGATGTGCATAACTTTCAGCATGAACAACGAGTGGGTCGTTTGTATTGATACCTTTTCCACTTTCTCTAGCTTCAACAATAGCTAATAAGATTAGTCTTTGCTCTGCTAGATCTAGGTTGTAACTAGCATTGATTAAAGCATTATCTTTGACGACAGTATTTTTCATATCTTTATTTTGACGTGATCATTTGATGTCAATATATTGACACTATATTTTGATGTCAATGATTTTTTAGGTTATGCAAGATAAACGTCCATGTATAGCAAGATAAACGTCCATGTATATTAAAAATAATAGGTTATAAAATGTCTATTTAATATATTATCTAATCTATTATTTATAATAAAAACAATAATATATATAGATATTTTAAGATAATATCTTTGATATTATGTATTTAATATTTATTAAATATCTAATATATAATCGGAATTAATAAAAATTCATTAAATACAAACACTTATTGCAATTAGGTGGTTTATAATTCAACCTTAAAATTGACATTATAATATTTGTCAATATATGCAAGATAAACGTCCATGTATAGCAAGATAAACGTCCATGTATAGCAAGATAAACGTCCATGTATAGCAAGATAAACGTCCATGTATAAGCTCTGTAACCCTTTATTTTATAGGGCTACAGAGCATCTAAAAACATTAAAAGTATTTAAAAATAATTAAAAACGTGAATCATGAAAAATTGCCCTTGGTTTTCGCTTCGCTCAAACTCTATTGAATCTCGCTTTCGCTCGATTCGAGGGGCAATTTTTTGGTTAATATTTTCGTGAGTTTTAGAAAAAGCAAAAGCAACTCGGAATTCGCTTCGCTCATAGTACTTTTTTGCTCGCTTCGCTCGGTCTAGGCTCAATTTTCTACATATGATTTACGCCTTTTTTGACTTCACAGCCTAAAAAGCTGTTTTTCAGGGAGTCTAGGCACGACTTTTTGATGTTCGCTCGTAGACACTCGCTCTGATATAACGATTAGAGGCAAAAAATAGGGGGTAGACGCGTTTTTTCACTGATTATCAAGATTACCTATATCAAATAGAGAAAATGGCTTAAAACGCAAATCAGCGCAAAATGGAAAGCAGTTTATAGTCGTACTCAGGACTTTGATCTCAGTTATTTATGTGTGATGAGGGACACACAGATTTTTAATTTCGTTCAGCAGAATCGGCTGCGTCAGGATTTTTTAAGTGAGGTCCCCACTAACCGTTTTTAAAAAGTCGGATCAAAGACTTTGATTTGACTTGTTTTCTCAAGGTTCTTGGAATTTCTGGATCCGATGCCACTCGAATCTGATCTTCTAGGTCGATTTTTACAAATGTGGCTGGAGGGTTTAGACCGCCAAGTCTATGAAGTTGCCAAACTTCATCCTCAAACCACATTCTTCCAATTCTCTTACACACTCCAACTTAATGGCGTGTCCTTTCGTTACTCATTTCAACGCTCGCCTTTCACTCGAATTGAAATGCTTCCTTTGCCATTACAGCAAAGCCCTACTAAGTCACTCTCCCACAGTTCTGTTTTCGGAAGTTGCCTCCGATTGAATAAAGACCTCTTCAAATTAAAGAGAAATCTTTAAGCAATACGGCTTCGTCATTAAACAAAACTGCTTCCCAAGTTAGTATTAAAACAGTTGTTTTCAGTTGCCTGAAAACTGGCAGAACCCGTGCCGATCTCCTACATACAACACCTACATTCCTATCTCCCCCGATCGCAGTTCCAAGTCGTATCAGGTTTATACAATGCAATATGTAGTTAATAATCATCCACGTTCACGCCTTACCCATATCGACATACACAGCCTAAAAAGCACCATGTTGACGACCTTACAGGCTTGAGCTATCCATTGATCTCGACAGCAAAACAGAATGTCTTCCGACAAATTCACTGTTCTACCTAAAATCGAGTACCGATTGCGCCAGCTTTCGCCTTGCAACCCTGACACCTCACGATGCCCTCAAAAGCCCACCTGTGGGTATAACCTACGCCCTTGTCTTTATTTTTGTTTTTGACTTGAAGCGTCTGGTTATCAGCTATTCACGAGGTTACTCATTCCGTGAGTCCTCTGACTGTCTGTTTTAATACAGGGTTTTGGCCCTTTCAGCCTAGGAGGGAAGTTACTCCCACCGCCACGTCACCGTGATCCCGTGTCCTTGTCGCCCAACTGACCTCCACCTTGGGAGTGGAGGGTGTTCATTCATCAAAATGAGTGAACAGGTAGAAAGCGGGAGTCACACCCGCCAGCCCCTAGTGTAGCCGCGCCAGCTAGAGTTTCCTCACGCACGCAGCTTCACCACTAAAGCTTCTCAAAGACTGGCAATCCTCAAGAAGGGGGAGTGTGTCTGATTCATGGGTAGGCAACCCAGGAACCAAACAGAAAAGAATTGGCTCATGGATTGGCAGTCCACGCAAAAAATCAAAGACCCTAAAAGTTTTATATTTGATCAAGTTGCGGTCGTCAAGCCCATTTTGGGGAACTGCTATTTATAGAATCTCCGAAGGTGATTCGCAATCATGCTTAAAGTCTCAAAAATTGCATTTTTGAGACTTTAAGAATTTCTTATAGAATTTTTAATAAATATCTTTTATAAATCTCTTATAGAATCACTTTATTAAAATCACTTTAAGAGTAATAAAAAAATGATTTATTACAGCTATGTTCCTAAAGATTTTACAAAACATGTCATGGGAATGATGACGAACGAATATGATCTTGTTGCTAAGAAATTCATATTGAATATGAATACTGATGAAGCAAGCCGTATGATTTCAAAATGGATTGAGCGTTATCATTTACTGGAAACAGCCCAACAAACCTATCGAAGAAGATTGAACAGTGAGCCAGTTTTTAGCTTGCTGGTTCATTTCACTTATAGTTATTTACCAGGACTGAGTGAGAGTGAATGCTGGGAAAAATTTGATAAAAATGAACCTGCTTTTTTGGTGCAAGTAGAGGCTTACCTGTTTTGTCGAACCAGTGATGCTTTCTTATTGGATGAAAAAACTCAAAAAGTTTTGAGCAAAACAGACAAACAAGATTTATTGAAGATTAACCGTAAAATCTTTGAGATCTGTCCAAGTTCAGAGTCTTTTAGTTACATTGGTGAGGTTAATCCAATCAGCTGTGGTAGATATGAACTGGTACGTCTGACCAAGCCGAAGAAAAGCATTAAAGAGCTTCAAGCCAAGAATTGGACCAATGAAAAACATGTCACAGATTGGACCTGGCGTTTGACTGATAAAGCCTATAAGGAACAACTAGAACAAGGGAAAAGGGTCGTTTTGCGGTTTCAGAGCCTGATTGAAAAAAATGCCAGTCTGGATGAGAAGAAAGCCTATTTTGAACGCCATTTCCGGGCCTTGGAGGGCTATTTAGGCTACCGTGGGGTACGTCAGCAGATCGGAAATTTGTATCACCTAGAAAAACGCTTATTCAAGGATAAATATAATCAGCCCTGGTTTGATCATGGTGCCCGGACTTTAAAACTTTCATATATGAAAAAACTGAAAAGTTCGATTGTAAATAATTCATCATATCAAGAAGCAGAAGCTCATTTTAGGAGTGTATTAACGGAAGATCTCAACAAAAAATACGAAAAATGGAAGGCGAAGTCCAATAAAACCGAGGTATAGGATGTTTTTTAAATCAATCTCAATTAACAATGGTGATAACTCATGCAGAAATATCCTGATGATTATTATCTCAGCCGCCAAGAAATTGACGATTTGAGAGCTGAGGCTAAACACGCGGCAAAATATATGAAAGCTTTTTTCGATTTTAAGACCGAAGCTCGTTATTTATTTAGTGTGACATGGTCCGCCCAAGACGGGGAATTTATTGGACTCTGTGCCGAATTCCCGTCGCTATCCTGGCTAGATCCAGACCGTGATAAAGCACGCTCAGGCATTGAGAGACTTGTCTTTGATGTATTACAAGACATGAGTTCCACTGGAGAAGCCATACCTTAATATTTTTGGAAAAATGCCTGATTCCGCTGGATGTATTCATTCAGATTATTTGAATCTAAGCCGAATATTTGAAGTTTTTTATCGACATATTTAAAAAAGAAGCAGTAAACAATGTGCATTATCCCAAGTGCCAACGCTTCCATTTTGATAACCGGAAATAGAGCAGTCGTGTCCGTAACGAGAATTTCTAATGTGAAACGATTAAAAAAATAGATGAAAAAAGTCACCAGACTCAACAAAGGGCACTGTTGCAAATAGGCTGACATGATAAGCTAAATATCTTATTTATTTCGAGATACAGCAGATGAATCCCTTCCACGGTCGGCACTTTCAAGGTGAAATCATTCTTTGGGCTGTTCGTTGGTATT
>NZ_VOYE01000031.1:0-6437 GCF_013420765.1 Acinetobacter sp. YH01009
AAATCTGTTGCATCACATGCGTAATCTGCATGAGTAGGAACGTCATGCAGTAATACAGAAATTTCTTTATTCATTAAGCCACTCATTAATAATTATCTTAAGATTTTCTAAAATTAACATAATACACCTTATACGAAATGCTTTAAATTTATCTTTAAATTTCAGTGTCTTATGTTTGTTTGAAAAGCCCTATCACAGCCGATTGGGCTTTTTTATGCATTTTTCACGTTCCACGCTTACTTCTTGAGCAATGTTCCACGGTTTTGATTAGCTCCAGTGAATAATTAAAACCTAGATAATAAGAACCGAACGAGTGTCTACGAGTGATTGAGCATCATTAAAATTTCGCCCTCGCCTTTTCTCTGATTACAAGCTCCCCTTTGCTTCACAACGAAAGATACAGAGCATCCCGAATGGGTGCGAACTTTGGAGCTTTTGCTTTTCAAAAAGTATGAGCGAAGCGAATACATTACCAATGCTTTTGCTTTTAGATTTCACAAATAGTATTAACGAAAAACTGCCCCACGAAGCGAGGAACGAGCTTCAATAGAGTACGAGCTTTAGCGAGTACATAGGGCAGTTTTAAGTATTTCCCTATTTTTTAATATTTTAAATATTTTTAAATATTTTTAGACCCCACTCAAAGCCATGCTGTGCGTGGCTTTGCACGGTTTAACTATGAGGGATTGACGCATAACTATGAGGGATTGACGCATAACTATGAGGGATTGACGCATAACTATGAGGGATTGACGCATAACTATGAGGCGATATATTATTCTCATAATTAATAATAAGGAATACAAAAATGAGTAAGCTCTTAGTAGTCAAAGCAAATAATATTATTGAAGCTAGTTATCAACTGTCTTTGAATGAACAGCGCTTAATTTTGGCGGCTATAGCCTGTATACCCAAAGGCGAAGAAGTGACAGATAACACAGGTTATTGCGTCACAAGGGAATCATTTATTGAGTTAGGTGTTAACCCAAAAACAGCAAGCAGAGAAATTAGAGAAGCATGTGATCGACTTTTTAATAGAGTTATCACAATAACAACTGAAGCAGGGACATTTAAAACTCGATGGGTTCAAGACATCATGAAATACAATAGTGATTGGGCTTTGGCTAATCCTGAATTTATCCAAGAGGTGACAGGGAGCGATCCTTATGCAGAAGATTATATTTTGGCGGCAATAAGGTTTAGTAAGTCTGTATTACCCTTTATTAGTAACTTATCATCTAACTTCACACAATATTTTCTTCAAGACATAGCAGGAGTAAGTAGTGGGTATAGCGTTCGATTTTATGAATTAATGATGCAATTCAAGAGTACAGGTTATCGAAAAATAAGGCTTGATGACTTGCGCAATATGCTTGATCTGAATAATAAGTATCCATTAACGGCAGACTTAAAAAGATGGGTAATAGATACCGCAATTGATGAACTTAATGAAAAATCTCCCATTACAATCAAATATAAACTGTTAAAAACAGGGCGTAAGTTCACACACATAGAATTAAAATTTAAGCAAAAATTGTCACCTAAAAAAATAGAATCTCAGCGAGATCAAAAAACTATAGATATGTTCAGCAACTTATCTGACAGTCAAATTAAGACCTACAGTTCAGTATTATCTAAGGTTCATAGCATCTCTGACTTAGCCGACAATAAAGATTACCCAGCCTTTTCAATATGGATTGCCAATATTTTACGTGACCCTACATCCGTCCGAGAGGAAACCGCAAAGCGGATTTTTAAAGCATTGCGGACTGAAACAGACTTCAAAGACTAAGATTTTATATACATTACGTCATAGGGAACGCTGAGTACAGTTTACGGCAAGTCGGATATTTAGCTTGAATTTTATGTAAATAATAAGTCTGATCTTTTTCAAGAAAGCCGTTCAGTAGACCACTCTTATCCGTATAGAAACAATGTCCTTTTTCTCTATTCCATACTAAAAAAGGAACGGATGGCTTACTTATTGAGATAACATCATTCTTACACTGAAGTAATGCCAGTGAACTCACCTGATACTTTCTTGCTTGGTTACCATCTGGCGGATATGCTAAACCAATGATCAAACTTCCTTTTTTTATATTCTTAATTTTAAAATCGCTATTCCATTCATTTGGGCTAGAATATCTAAACCAAGCCATTAATGGGCGAAAAATAAAATTATGGTTAGAAAATTGAAATTTAGTCTGATTTTCACCTGATTCAAATGATTGAACCCTTGCTATAAATACCTCATCTGGTGAGTGTGGCTCACAAGCACTAAGATTCTGCGTACTCATAATTGTCGCTAAAATTCCACCCCATAAAACTAGTGTTTTTCGCATTATTTGGATATCTCAATATTAGGCAAATCAAAAAGCTGTCTATCCCGATCTTCTGTTAAATACTCGTTAAGTTCAGCAAGTATTTTTTCTTTATTTGCTTCATTAGCATTCATCTTTTTAATCAAATAAGAACCGAGCAGAATTTTACGTCTAGTATCGTCCTTACGTTCCTGTTCTTTTTTCTTGGTGCGTTCTCTTGCTTCGATAGCCTGTTTCTGAGCTTTTAACTGTTTCAGCTTCTCTAACTGGGCTTCAATTTTCTTTTCAATATTTTCAGTTGATTTTGTCATAACGGTTAATTTCGGGATATAGAAAACCACTCAAGCATAAGGCTCTATGAACTAGAGTTCAAGCGAGCTATATGCTATCGTGTTTTTCATGAAATGCGCACTTACGACTTGAATTTCATTCAAGTCAAAAGATGCGTAAGGGGGACACCCCTTAACCCCAAAAGCAAAAGCAAAAGCGGTAAAGCAAATGAAGAAATACAATATTGATGAACAGCATATTTTTATATGCTCAAACTGTGGGAATGAATTTTTATACAAATTACCTAAAATTCTTATAGAGCAAATGAATGGAGTATCCATTCAAACTATTAGAAAAGAATGCCCGAAATGTAATCAATACGTGGATGCCACAAGGAAAATTTAATGGCGATTTACCACTGTACAACCAAAACCGTTAACCGCAGTTCGGGAAGAACTGCCGTTGCATCTATGGCTTATCGTGCAGGGGAAAAACTAGAAGATAAACGTACAGGGCTGACGCATGACTTTACGAGAAAGGATGGAGTCGCCCATACCGAAATTGTGTCTAATCTCAATATTGAAATTGACCGCAGCCAACTTTGGAACTTGGCGGAACAGTCCGAAAACCGCAAAGATGCCCGAACCGCCAGAGAGTGGGTAATCGCCCTACCCGATGAATTAGACGCAGATCAACGTAAGGACTTGGCAAAAGCCTTTGCCACGGCCTTAGTTGATCGCTATGGCGTGATTGCAGACTTAGCCATCCACGAACCCAGCAAAGGCGGAAATGATAAGAACCATCACGCCCATATCATGCTTACCACCCGAAAGGCGGAATTAGACCCTGAAAACAATCTGACTCTGACCACAAAGGCAGAAATTGAACTCAGCAACGCCAAACGAAAAAGCCTTGGTATGGGTACAACCCAAGACGAAATTAAACAGATTCGGGAAACGTGGGCAAACCTTGCCAATCGTGCTTTGGAACGAGCAGGCATACAGGAAAAAATAGATCACCGCAGCTATGCCGATCAGAATAACGGACTACAAGCCACCATCCATGAAGGCACTAAAGTCACCCAATTACGCAGAAAAGGCATAGACACTGAAATCAGCCGTTTTAATGACAATGTGAAACAGCAGAACGCCCAACAGCTTGACCAACAGAAACAGCAGAAAGAGAGCGTTTTACAGCGTGGTTTAAACCGTGTCGATCAAGGTTTTGATCAATGGCAGAAGAACCAAGAAACCAAACGTCTAGAACTGGAACGCCAAGCGGAAATGAAACGACAGCAAGAATTAGATAAACAACGAGCCGAGCAAGCACTCCGCAAGGCATCTCAAAAACTAAGTAGAGGCGGAATGTCATTATGAGTAATCAAAATGATTTAGATGACCAGTTATATATTTTATTGGCATCCATGAAGGAATATCGAGAAGCCATAGCAGACGATAAGAAGCGATTAGAGCAGTTTTACAACCAAGTCGCTAGTGGAGTGCTAGACAAGGCTGAAAAATCGCTAGAAAACGCAAATAAGAAGCATACAGGTGCATTAAACAACAGTATTCAGGCATTAAACGAAGCTACAAACAGGCTCAACTTAAAACTTATCCTTATTTTTGCCAGCACGTTTGTGGCTGTGATGATGGTATTCATTTTGGCAATCTTCTTATACGTGCCAAGCAAAGACGAAATTGATAACCGTAGAGCTGATATGGCTTTACTAAAAAAATATCCGCTACAAATTAGAGAAAGTGATGGTGAAACATTGGTGAGAATCATGAGGAAAAATTGCTATTCGTTTGAACCGAGTAGTGTCAAAGAAAAAACGTATGACTGGTGTCAGATCGACCCTAAAAAATACTAGTTGATCGGTACTTTGCTTGGTTTTTCTTATTACTGATCAGATTACAGCAAGCGCAAAGTTGCCCGACTTTGAAACATGGCTAAAGCCATATTTCAAAGCATCGAGCTGAAATTTCGCATAAGAGATTTTATGTTAAATAAGACTATTAAGATCAGTTATAATTATCCAATAAGTGATTAAAAATAATAAGGTAATTTATGTCTACATGGGTGTGGGTACTTATTTATTTGGCAGTTAGCTTAATGTTCAAATGGATTATTTCATGGGGTGGAGCTGATTATATTAAAGGCTGGAAGAGTATCTTTTTCTTAGATATGGAATCAAGCTCATGGAATGAAGAACAGCTTAGAGCTATGGCTTTGTTTCTATGGATAGCATTTACCATTCTTTTTATTATAGGTTTAATTTACCCCGAATTTAGATTCTATAAGCTTAAAAATAGTTTGTAAAAAACGGAGCTTAAGCTCCGTTTTTATGGGTGATTTTTTAAATCATTCAGCATTGCATCACGTAAAATCTTATTCATACGTGTCTGATAGCCTTTGCCTTGTGCTTTTAGCCATTGCATGACATCTGCATCAATGCGTACTGTAGTCACTTGTTTAGTTGGCTTATAAAACGGATTTTGGACAGCATTTTTCCAAAAGCTTTCATCAAGTTCAGGAATGTCGGAAAAGTCTATTTCACTGTCTGCGCGTTTAGCCAGAGCTTCAAGTCTTGCCTTTTGTTCTTCAGACAAAACAGGAGGTTTATTCAAATCTACTTTGTACGTAACGGTTTTGCTCATACTGTTTCCTCTCTTTTTTCTCTGCCTGTCGTGCCGAAATAATGCGGATATGATCCATCCCATTATGGTCTTGTACTGTGTGGGCCACCAATAAAACAGCTTGCCCATGTACCATACCTATCGCTTGCCAACGATATTCACCATTTTCAAAGCGATCCTGTTTATATAAGGCATGAGCATCGTAAAAAACCAATGTCGCATCTTCAAAAGCTATACCATGCTTTTTAAGGTTTATTTCTGCTTTATGCTCATCCCATGAAAACTCAATTTCCATAGTTGCATCGCTTTTTGTTAATATAAAAATGTTAATACAAAATTGTAACTTTTGCAAAGTTCTTCCATTTTTTATTGGCAAAAGCTTACAGAATCGAACATAAAAAAGCCGACTTGTTTCAAAGTCGGCTTTTTACGGATTTTAGGGTTGAGTGTGAAGTTTTAAGTCATTGATTTTTATATTAATATACAAGTATATTGCGTATAACCACCATTATGTTAAATGTATAACTTTATAAAGTGTTAATTTTAAAGTCTTCCAATGTTTTGCCTTTTTCTTCTAATAAATTATGAACAAACTCAGGCTCTAATTTCAGCATCAGTTCAATAGCATCATGGATTTTCCAAAATTGTAATTCAGGATGATCTATTATTTGGATTAAATGGTTTTTAATTAAAGGAATATATTCATCGTATTTTTCATCATCAATTAACCAAAATAAGCGACTAATATCAAATGGTTCTGTATTAGATATTTCTATAATCTTTTGTATAGGATGAAATATTTTTATTCTAGCCTGTTCACCAAATCCTAGATCAGCTTGGAATGCCCAATAACGAACAAAAGCTCTAAGTACATGCTGAAGTGTATCATCATAACCATGTAAACGATGATCTATATAACCAACTAATTTATTTTCATTTAATAAATTTACTAATGCATCAAAACCAGAGGATTGTCCCCAATTAGTCAGAAGTTTTGCTGCCTCAAATACAATATTTTCATCAGAAGAATTTAATAAATTTATGACTTGTTCTATACGATCTTCAGGAATATCTTCTGGATCTAAATCTGTTGCATCACATGCGTAATCTGCATGAGTAGGAACGTCATGCAGTAATACAGAAATTTCTTTATTCATTAAGCCACTCATTAATAATTATCTTAAGATTTTCTAAAATTAACATAATACAC